>JBIPME010000017.1:0-10983 GCA_044369275.1 Rhodoferax sp. | reverse complement strand
AACAGGAGGTCCCATCATGCAAGTGCAAGGGTATGACGACGAGAATTCCAAGTTGGTCCATTGTGTGTGGAGTATCAAAGCCAAAAGTTTTCCTGAAAAACACCTCGAAGACAAGCTCAAACCCCACGACCCCAACCAAATTAAAGTCTCCAACCTCTAAACTCTAGGGCTTTACCTTTTAAACAGAAATTCATGAAAATCGCAGTATTGCCTGGTGACGGGATTGGTGTAGAAATTGTGGCGCAAGCCGTTCGCGTGCTTCAGGCACTGGACTTGCACTTTGAGATGGAGAGTGCGCTGGTTGGGGGGGCTGCGTACGAAGCGCACGGGCACCCCTTGCCCCCTGCTACGCTGGCACTCGCAAAAGAAGCCGATGCCGTGCTGTTTGGCGCGGTAGGCGACTGGAAGTACGACGCGCTAGAACGCCACTTGCGTCCCGAGCAAGCCATCTTGGGCTTGCGTAAAAACTTGGGCCTTTTTGCCAACTTTCGCCCCGCTATTTGTTATCCGCAGTTGGTGGGGGCATCGAGCCTGAAGCCGGAGCTGATTGCCGGACTCGACATTTTGATTATTCGCGAACTCACGGGCGATATTTATTTTGGCCAACCTAGGGGCCGCAGGGTCGCAGTGGATGGCCATTTTCCAGGGGCAGAAGAAGCATTCGACACCATGCGCTACAGCCGCCCTGAAATTGAGCGCATCGCCCATATTGCGTTCCAAGCCGCACGCAAGCGCAGCCAACGCGTGACCAGCGTGGACAAAGCCAATGTGTTGGAGACCTTCCAACTTTGGAAAGACGTTGTGACCGAGGTGGGCCAGGCCTACCCCGATGTACAGCTCGACCACATGTACGTGGACAATGCCGCCATGCAACTGGTCAAGGCACCCAAAAAGTTCGACGTGATTGTGACGGGTAATATGTTCGGTGACATTTTGTCGGACGAAGCCGCTATGCTCACCGGCTCCATTGGCATGCTGCCATCGGCCAGCTTGAATGCCCATAACCAAGGCCTCTACGAGCCCAGCCACGGCAGCGCCCCCGATATTGCAGGCCAAGGCATTGCCAACCCCTTGGCCACCATTTTGAGTGCCGCCATGATGCTGCGCTTTAGTTTGAACCAGCCACAAGCCGCGCAGCGTATCGAAACCGCAGTCAACTCCGTACTCGAGCAAGGCTTGCGCACCGCGGATATTTTCAGCCCCGGTTGCACCAAGGTGAGTACTAGCCAAATGGGGGATGCGGTAGTGCAAGCTTTGCGCGCCGCGGCGTAAGTTCTTAAGCCCGTCAGCCCATAACCCCACGCCAACGCTTTGATGTGGAATGAAACCGGTCGCAACGACCGGTTTTTTTACGTTATTTCAATCACCTTTGTACCGTCGGCACCATTTACGTCGTCTGCATTGACTGCAAAGCAGTCACGAAACGTAAAGTACGTGCTGGCAAGAATGCAGATCATCAAAAGCAGGGTGATAGGCAGCATGATGATGCCGATAATGTCGGTGTTGTTGCTGATTTGCATTACCAAACTGCCTACAAAAACCAAGCCGAATAGCAAGCCGAACAAGGTCAGCCCATACATCCAAAAAGCCCTGAAATTGCGTACACAGGCAATCAGGCTGAAAAACAAAGCTTTTACGGGTGACAACTGATGCCAACCTACCAAGGCGGGTGCATGCCAAAAGGCCATGGAAATGGGGAGCAAGCACAGCATAAACACCATGCTGGCGATTGGGAATTGGCTGGAGTTCATGGCCTCATTCGTGATGTCGCCGTTGCCCATGTAGAGCTTGGCAAATTGCCCGCCGTCGAACAAGGCCGAAATCGCCAAAGCCAGCAACATGCAAGCCGCGTAGATTGCGCCCAAAACCAGCATGTCCCGCCGTTGCGCTGGTGCTCCATCGTAGGCACTGAGCAGCATCGTCCAAGGCATGGGAAACTGGCCTTGGCTGATTTGCATGCTCGATGCCATAAAGCCCAATGTGAAACCTGGAATCAGCACAAAAGCCAAAATCACACCGAGGATGGGAATAAAGTTCAACACCGCCAGGGCCATGGCAGACAGAGCAAACAAGCCGATCAAGGCCAGTGGCTGGCGGAAAAAGGTTTTGATGCCCAAGACGGCCCAAGATACGCCGACTTTGGCAGGGACGATTTGCAGTTTCATTGGGCGGTGGTCGCAGTGGTTTGCATGTGTTCTATCGCGTTCATCGTAAGGGGTGTTTGGATGTGCAAGCGAAGCAGTTGCTCAAAAGGGCTGGGGTCATGCGGCTTGAGCACGGCGGCGTCGCGGGGCAAGTGCCAGTCCCACAAGCGTGAGAGCCAAAACCGCAATGCCGCAGCCCGCAACAGCGCGGGCAGCAAGTTGCGTTCTGGCGCTTGCAGTGGGCGAACCGATTGGTAGGCGTTGAACATGGCGTTAAAACGTGCGGGGTTGAGGGTGACGGTGGCCCAATCAACGCACCAGTCGTTCAAACACACGGCCAGATCGAACAACCACGTGTCTACCCCGGCAAAATAAAAATCAAAAAAACCGCTCAGCACGGGGCCGCTTGCTTCGGACTTGAACATTACGTTGTCACGGAACAAATCGGCATGGATGGGGCCTTGTGGCAACGCTGCGTAACTGGACTGACTGGCCACATGGTTTTGGTAGGCCAGTTCACTTTGCAAAAGCACGCTTTGCGCCGGACTGAGAAACGCCATCACAGAAGGCGCGGTGCTGTTCCACCACGACAGGCCGCGCAAATGCGGTTGCTGCATGGAGAAATCTTGCCCTGCCAAGTGCATGCGCGCCAGCATCGCGCCGACTTGGCTACAGTGCCCCGCATCGGGCGCAAGCTCGCATTTTCCCGCTAACAAATTCACCACTGCGGCGGGTTTTCCGCAAAGTTGGTGCAGCACATTGCCATGGTGGTCGGCAGCAGGATTGGGCACAGGAATGCCGTGGTTTGCCAAGTGCTTCATCAGGCGCAGGTAAAAAGGCAACTGCTCTGCGCTCAAGCGTTCAAACAGTGTAAGAACATACGGTGCTTGATCGGTTGTGACGAAATAATTGGTGTTTTCAATGCCGCCAACGCAGCCCTCTAACTTTTGTAGAGTGCCTAGGTTGAGCGCGTGTAAAAAGGATTTTGCCTCGTCAAAGGAGACATGTGTATAGACCGCCATGGCGTAATTGTAGGGCCACAAAATACCGTTTTGCCAAGCAGGCAAAATGGCGCTATGCACAATTCACAAAAAACATTGTTATTGATTGATGGTTCAAGCTATTTGTACCGCGCTTTTCACGCCATGCCGGATTTGCGCTCTGTGCCGGGCGATCCCAGCAGCACACCCACTGGGGCGATTCGCGGCATGGTCAACATGCTGCAAAGCCTGCGCAAAGAAGTTCCAGCGGACTACGTGGCCTGCGTGTTCGACGCCAAAGGCCCCACGTTTCGCGATGCCGTTTACCCGGAATACAAAGCCCATCGCGCCCCTATGCCCGATGATTTGCGCACGCAAATTGCCCCTATCCACGCGGTGGTTCGCCTGCTCGGCTGGGTGGTGCTCGACGTGCCGGGGGTGGAGGCTGACGATGTCATTGGCACCCTTGCGGTGCTGGGCCGCGCAAGCGGTTTCGAGGTGGTGGTGAGCAGCGGCGATAAAGACTTGGCGCAGCTGGTCAACGCCCAGGTCACCATCATCGACACCATGAACGGCAAGCGCCGTGATGAGGCCGGTGTGGAGGCGGAGTTTGGCGTGCCAGCGCGGCTGATGGTGGACTACCAAACCCTGGTCGGCGACAGCGTGGACAACGTCCCCGGCGTGGCCAAAGTAGGCCCCAAAACAGCGGCCAAATGGCTGCAAGAATACGGCTCGCTCCAAGGCATTTTGGACAATATGCATGCCATTAAAGGCGTGGCCGGAGAGAACTTACGCAAATCGATTGACTGGCTGCCCACGGCGCGCACCTTGTTGACGATTAAAACCGACTGCGAACTGCAAGATTACGTGCCCAGCCTGCCGGCCTTGGATGCCTTGCGGGTCGTGCCGCAGAACACGCCGGATTTGCGCCAGTTTTATGAAACATACGGCTTCAAAGGACTCGCCAAGGCCCTGGGCGGTGGCGATGCGGTGCCCGCGCAAGCAGGCCAGGGTGGAAAAAATGGCCCTGCTGGCCGCGCTGTGAATGCGGCGGAGCCCGGTCTTTTCGATGGCCCGCCCGAGCTGGCCGAACAGCTTGGCAGCGCCTCGGGCGCGGCGTCGGATGCTGCGCACAGCGCCATCCCTACGGTGTACGAAACGATTGCCACTTGGGAATCGCTCGAACAGTGGCTAGACAAAGTGCAGGCGGCCCCCCTGTGTGCCTTGGATACCGAGACCACCTCCTTGGACGCCATGCGGGCCGAGATTGTGGGCATCAGCCTGAGCGTGGTGCCGGGGGAGGCGGCCTACATCGCGTTGGCCCATGATTACCCCGATGCACCGCCACAGTTGCCACGCGATGCGGTGCTCGCTCGGCTCAAGCCGTGGCTGGAAAATGCCCAAGCCCTGAAGCTGGGGCAAAACACCAAATACGACCGCCACGTGTTTGCCAACCACGGCATCGAAGTGCAAGGCTATGCGCACGACACCATGTTGCAAAGCTATGTGCTGGAAGTCCACAAACCCCATGGCCTGAGCAGCCTGGCTTTGCGCCACCTCGGGCGCACCGGCCTGAGCTACGAAGACCTCTGCGGCAAAGGCGTCAACCAAATCGGCATTGCCCAGGTCGACATCAGCCAAGTCACCCAGTACGCCTGCGAAGACGCGGACCAAACCCTCGATGTGCACCGCACCTTGTGGCCGCAACTCGCGCAAGACGACAAATTGCGCTTCATTTACGAACTTGAAATCGCCAGCAGCGAGGCGCTCTACCGCATCGAGCGCAACGGTGTCCTCATCGACGCGCCCACGCTGGCCGCGCAAAGCCACGCCTTGGGCGGGCGCATTTTGCAGTTGGAGACAGAGGCCCACGCCCTGGCGGGCCAAGACTTTAACCTCAGCAGCCCCAAACAAATCGGTGAAATCTTCTTTGGCAAACTCGGGCTGCCCGTGGTGAAAAAAACCGCCACCGGCGCGCCCAGCACCGACGAAGAGGTGCTGGAAAAACTGGCCGAAGACTTCCCCCTGCCTGCCAAAATTTTGGAACACCGGGGCCTGTCCAAACTCAAAGGCACTTACACCGACAAACTCGCCCAACTCGCCCTGCCACGCACCGGGCGCGTGCACACCAACTACGCGCAAGCCGTGGCGGTTACCGGACGCCTGTCCAGCAACGACCCTAACCTGCAAAACATACCCATCCGAACCCCCGAGGGGCGGCGCGTGCGCGAAGCCTTTGTGGCCCCTGCGGGCAGCGTCATCGCCAGCGCTGATTACAGCCAAATCGAATTGCGCATCATGGCGCACATCAGCGACGATGCAGCATTGCTGCGTGCCTTCGCCCAAGGGATGGACGTGCACCGCGCCACGGCGGCAGAGGTCTTTGGCGTGGCCGTGGACCAAGTCAGCACGGAACAACGCCGCTACGCCAAGGTCATTAACTTCGGCCTCATCTACGGCATGAGCGCCTACGGCCTGGCCCGCAACCTAGGCATCGACAACACCGCCGCCAAAAACTACATCGCCCGCTACTTTGAACGCTACCCCGGCGTCAAAGACTACATGGACCGCACCCGCGTGCAGGCCAAAAACCAAGGCTATGTGCAAACCGTCTTTGGACGCAGGCTGTACTTGCCCGAAATCAACTCCCCCAATGGCCCGCGCCGCGCCGCTGCGGAGCGCGCCGCCATCAACGCCCCCATGCAGGGCACGGCAGCGGACCTCATCAAACTCAGCATGGTCAAAGTTCAGCACGTCTTGGATGCAGAAAAACGCGCAACCAAAATGGTCATGCAAGTCCACGACGAACTCGTCTTTGAAGTCCCCAACGACGAAGTCGCCTGGCTCAGCACCGAAATCCCCCGCATCATGGCAGCGGTGGCCGAACTCAAGGTCCCCTTGCTGGCAGAAATTGGCATAGGCGCCAACTGGGACCAAGCCCATTAACATCGCTGCTACGACATATGTAGCATGTCGTGGCCGTGAAGGCACCCCCCGCACTTGTGCACCTTGTATTTATATTTTGGAGAAATCGCATGTTCGATCAAGTAGAGAATGAAATCAACGCGTTATTGCCTGGCAAAGCCAGCGAAAACGGACCCTCTAGGCGCACCGCGCTCAAGACCGCCTTGGGCTTGGGCTACGCAGCCTCAACCTTGCCCACCCTGGCCCAAACGGCCATTAGCACCTCGGCACAAGGACTGAACGTGGGCGAGGGCGTGTTGCAGGTCCAGGGGGCCAGCGTGCCCTACTACTACGCCGCGCCCCAAGGCAAAAAAAACCTGCCAACCATCTTGGTCGTGCATGAAATTTTTGGCGTACACGCCTACATCGCCGACATTTGCAGGCGCTTTGCCCAAGCGGGCTACCTGGCCATCGCGCCCGACCTGTTTGCGCGCCAAGGCAATGCCAGCCAGTACACCGACATGGCCCAACTCATGCAAGCCATCGTCTACAAAGTCCCCGACGCACAGGTCATGGGCGACCTCGACGCCGCCGCTGCCGCTGCCGTGCAGCACGGCGGCAACCCTCAGCGCTTGGGCGTTACCGGCTTTTGCTGGGGCGGGCGCATCACCTGGCTGTATGCCGCGCACAACCCCAAAGTCAAAGCAGGCGTGGCCTGGTATGGCCGCTTGGTGGGCGAGGCATCCAACCTTACCCCGCGCCACCCCCTGGCGCTTGCCGCAGAACTCAAAGCCCCCGTGCTGGGCTTGTACGCAGGGCAAGACGCGGGCATTGCACTGACCACCGTCAACCAAATGAAAGACGCCTTGGCCGCAGCCAAAACCAACCCCGCCGCCCAGGCCAGCGAATTCACCGTCTACCCCCACGCCCCCCATGCATTCCACGCTGACTACCGCCCCAGCTACCGCGAAAGCGATGCCAAAGACGGCTTCCAGCACGCACTGCGGTGGTTCAAAACGAAAGTCTGAGCATGCTGGTCCTGTCCATTCTTTTAGGTACATTGCTTGCCGGCGTAGGCAGTGTCTGGTTGGCTGCCGCCATCAGCTTTGGCTGGCTCTCGCGCTACACCCAGCACATGCTCAGCCTGGCCGCAGGCGCGTTGCTGGCAACGGCATTCCTGCACCTGCTGCCCGAGGCCTTTGAAAGCCAAATCGAGGCGCACACTTTGTTCTTTATTCTGTTGGCAGGACTGGTATTTTTCTTCTTGCTTGACAAAGCAGAGCTCTGGCACCACGGTCATGAGCACCACCATCCTGACCCCCATGCCCATGCACACACCAGCGCACCCCCCCACGCGCATGAACATGGCGCTGCGCACACCGGCGCACACCTCGCGGCGCACGTGCCGCATACGCCGCACACAGACCACTCCGACCCCGCCCCCCACGCCCACTCCAGCGGCGGGAGCTGGGCTATTTTGACGGGCGACGCCGTGCACTGCTTTGGTGACGGGATACTCATTGCCTCGGCCTTTATGGCCGACCTGCGTCTGGGGGCCGTGGCCGCGCTGGCGGTGCTGGTGCACGAAATCCCGCACCATATCGGCGACCTGATCGTGTTGCGCAACGCCGCTGGCACCCACAACTCCGCACTCATCAAAGTCACCATGGCGGGGGCTTTTACGGCTTTGGGCGGGCTGGTCGGTTTCTGGCTGGTAGAGCAGTTGCGAGACTACATTGCCTACTTTTTGGTGCTGGCATCCAGCAGCTTCATCTACGTGGCATTGGCCGACTTGATTCCGCAACTGCAAAAACGCCTAAGCGCACGCCACACCGCAGCCCAAGTGGCCTGGCTTTTGGTGGGGATTGGCTTGGTCTGGGGGATTAGCGTTACGGCCCATCTGCATTAACTTCCCTGCACGCCAAGCCTGCGCTGCGTGGCAGAGGTTGTTTCAGGTGGGGCCGCGTTAGCGGGTTAGGCCGCGGATGACGCCCACCATGCGGACATGGTGGCTGGGCCCCGTGCCTTTTGTGCCGCTGGTTTTATGCGACGCTCTGCATTTGCGGCAAAAATGCCGTCGCAAATTCCGTCGTAAATGCAGTGGCGTATGCCAGCGATGTGGGCATACCGCTTGGAACCTGTCTTTGCATGACAAGGGTCCTTTCAAGGCATCGTTAAGATGCTGCGTACCATGCTGAAAGCAGGCCTTGGCTGGCTGCCAGCGCGGTATCATTTTGTTTCGATTGGTTGCGGCTGGTTGCGGCGGGCTTGCGCCATTGCTTGGGTAGGGCTGTTCACCAGCGCGGTGTGCCGAGTGGTGGGCGCGGTGCAAAGGCCATAGCCAAGGCGAATGCGACAGCCTGTGCCACCCGTATTGGGTTAAATCGTCAGCCACAATCAAAATGCCGACCATAGCCGACCATAGCCGACCATAGCCGACCATAGCCGACCATAGCCGACCATAGCCGACCATAGCCGACCATGGCAAATCGTGCATAACGCCTTGGTACTGCGGCACCCACCACGCCCCCAAGATACACCCCAGCACCAAAATGTTTTGTGGCTTTCCAGTGTCCATGCCAACCCCTTGCGCTGATTTTTGCAATTTTTTTTGCAATGCGTGCACATTTTTTTAAATTTAACACCGTTTAAAAATAAATAAATGCGTGTTAATGCTAATTTAACGAAAAATTTCCTGCGCTGTGTTTTCTTGCGCCTACAATCACCGCTGTCTGCAATGTTCGCTGAGCTTTATATTTCCTTGAACCAATGCTCTATGAGCCTGGGCTTGGAACATTGCCTTGCCAGCGTGATCGTCTCGCGTCAGACGAACCCAAGGCTTGCGCTGACCTCGCCCACCTGAACCCCGGTTCAGGATGCCGGTTCGGTGGCATTGCAGACACCTTTCACTTTTTCCCCGCAATCCATGGTGACTTCACACAACACGCTGCCCGCGTCCTCCTCGGCCCGTCGCTTTGGGTTTGCCAACCATGTTGGTCGCATAGGCCACTCTGGCCGTTTTAACTTCTTAGACCTTTGGGGCTTGGGCATGGTCGCGCTGATGCTCAGCCTGCCGTTTCTCATCGCAACCCATACCGCCCCCATAGCTTCTTTTCACGGCGAGTGGCTGGCTGCTGCGCTGGGCTTGGCCGCCAGCATGGCGCTCATCAGCGCCCCGCGCCTGCAAATGCCGGGTGCGGCTGGGTTGGCCTTGGTTTTGGCGCTGGCCATTGCGCTGCAAACCGCGCTCAACATTCGCCCTGTGCCCCAGCTCAGCACTTTATTTGCGCTGTACTTGGTGTGGGCGGCTTTGCTTGCTTGCATCGGCAAACACTTGGCCCAGACATTCGGGCTGGCAGGTTTGGTGCGAGTCGCCGCGACCGCCTTGCTCGTAGGCGCGGTATTGGCGGCCATCGCCAGCTTGCTCTCGCCTTGGCTACCCGCAGTGGGCTGGACTGTGTTTGCGCCGCAGCAAGGCGGGCCAGTGGGCCAATCCAACCATTTCACCACCTACCTCTGGATAGGTGTTGCCTCGGCGCTTTACTTGCACAGCATCGAGGTGTTGTCGCCACGTAAATTTTGGGTCAGCAGTTTGCTTTTGGTGCTGACCTCGGTCTGGGTGGGACAGCGCTCATCGTTCCTCTACGTTGGCATACTCATTGGCGTGACAGTTTGGCAGGCACGGGGCAGCGCTTTCGGTGGGGTTGCAGGGGCTGTTTCAGGGACTGCTTCAGGTGCCGCCTTGCAAGCGCGCCGCTGCATGCTGTACATCGGCTTGCTGTTTGTTCTGTTTCAGCCATTGCCGGTTTTGCTGCCCCCCATTTACGACAGCAGCCTGGTCAGTGCGCCGGGCTTGCGTTTGATACGTGAAGTCCAAGGGCCGTCTGTGCGGCTCCAACTCGTGGGCGTGGCCTGGGAAGGCATTAAAGCCGCCCCTTGGCTGGGCAACGGAGTGGGCAGCTACCCCAGCCTTGCGCTGACGCATGCAAACGACATTGCCCCCAGTGCCAACCCCGGCCCCTCGGAGCACGCGCACAACGTGCTGGTTGACATGGCTGTGGAGCTGGGTTTGCCTGCGGCCTTGGTGTTGGTCGTGGCCGCAGGTCTGTGGTTTCGGCGTCTGCCTCGGCGCACGGCACCCAAGCAGGTTACTTGGGCGATGGCGGTGGTTGGTATTTTGATAGGACACAGCTGCATTGAATACCCCCTGTGGTACTGCGAAATTCTGGGCCTTTTGGCGCTGGTGGCAGGGGCCTTTGGCACAGCGTACCCCGTGGGTCGGCGGCTCAGCGCGGTGGTTTTGGTGCTGGGCTTGGTGGGCATGGGGGGCTGGAGCTTGCACGCCTTGCGCAACGATTACACCAAGCTAGAGACAGCCATGGTGCTGGGCAAGACCGCCGCCACCATGCCCCAAGCCCAGGCGGCGCTGCTGGGCGTGCCGCCCCAATCTTTGCTAGCGCCTTGGGTGTATGCCATTGCCTGCGTGAGCTTAGACCCGCTGCAAGTGCCTTTGCAGGACGGCCTGGTGGTCTGCTCGCTGGGCGTCAATTTTGCACCCACCACCGTCAAGGTCGTCCATCTGGCGGTGCTCCAATGGCGCAACGGGCAAGTCCAAGAGGCGCAACGCCTGCTGCAACAGCTGCAAAAAGCCAGCAGCCGCAACCCCAAGGAAATCGATGCCTTGTTCGCTGCGTTGCAAGCGCGAGAGCCTGGGCTGGCTGCGCTAGGCAGCACGCAAGGTTGGAAAACGCAAATGCCTTGAAGTGGCGTGGCCACGGGTGGCGATCTGGGCGCTTAAGGCTTGCAATTGCTGCGTATCCTGCCGTTACATGCGGTCTTTTAAAGCGTTTGCAGCATCCACAATAGAGCGATTAATCAACCGCTGTTGTCGTTCCTTGTTGCACATTCCTTTACTTTTAATTTCCGCTATGCGCTACTGTCCCGCTGCGGCCAAG
>JBIPME010000302.1:0-3496 GCA_044369275.1 Rhodoferax sp. | reverse complement strand
TGTCCCGTCAAAATTGACTTTGGCGATGTCACCATGAACATGCGCAACCTGCTGCGCAAAATGGGCAAAAAAAGCTTTCGCCCCGGCAACGCGGCTGCCATGTTCTTCTTGAATGCCACCCAGCCCAAAACCATCAAACTCATGCGCATGCTCATGGTCAACGTGGGCTTCAAAGCCCAGCGCATGGCCAACGACTTGCTGCGTATTTTTGCCAAGGCG
This sequence comes from Rhodoferax sp., assembly GCA_044369275.1. Lineage (GTDB taxonomy): Bacteria > Pseudomonadota > Gammaproteobacteria > Burkholderiales > Burkholderiaceae_C > Allorhodoferax. The sequence goes on along the minus strand of JBIPME010000302.1, from coordinate 3,277 downwards.
CAGACCAACGCACCGCCCGCTTCGCTGGGCAAAGCGCCGTTGAAAGAGCAAATCATCCACTTTGTGAATAAAAAAATGCCCAGTGGCTTGCCTAAAAAAACGGCGCGAGCCTTGCTGGACATTGAAAACCCAGACTACGTTCCCATCATTCGCAACCCGCACACCACCAGTGCAGACACCGAGGCGGTGTTTTACTTTCCGGGCTGCGGCTCTGAGCGCCTCTTCAGCCAAGTGGGCTTGGCCACACAAGCCATGCTGTGGCATGCGGGCGTGCAAACCGTGCTGCCACCGGGCTATCTGTGTTGCGGTTACCCGCAGCGGGGCTCGGGTCAGGCGGACAAAGCAGAAAAAATCATCACCGATAACCGGGTGCTGTTCCACCGGGTCGCCAACACCTTGAACTACCTCGACATCAAAACCGTGGTCGTGAGTTGCGGCACCTGCTACGACCAACTCCAGGGCTATGAGTTCGAGAAAATATTTCCCGGTTGCCGCATCATCGACATCCATGAATACCTGCTGGAAAAAAACATTTCCTTGGTCACCCAGGCCAATGCGGGTGCAACAGGCAATGGTTACCTCTACCATGACCCCTGCCACAGCCCACTCAAACTGCAAGACCCCATGAAAACCGTCAAGGCCTTGGTGGGCAATACCGTGCTCAAAAGTGAACGCTGCTGCGGTGAGTCAGGCACCCTGGGCGTAACGCGGCCCGATATTGCGACCCAAATTCGTTTTCGCAAAGAAGCGCAATTGCGCAACGATGCCACGGCGTTGCAGACACAATTGCAGGCAGAAGGTGCGCCCGCCAAAGCATCTGCCAACGTCAAAATTCTCACCAGTTGCCCCAGCTGCGTCCAAGGCCTTTCGCGCTACGGCAACGACCTGAACAATGGCCTTTTAGAAGTGGATTACATCGTGGTGGAAATGGCCAATCAAATTTTGGGCAAAGACTGGCTAGGGCAGTATGTGAAAACAGCAAACCAAGGGGGTATTGAGCGCGTGCTGGTTTAGGCGCGTTGAACTGAAGCGCCGCATTGAAGCGCTGCGCCAAGGCAAAAGCTGCTTAACCCATTTCCTCACTTTAGAATACGAGACTATGGCAGGATTAAACAAAGACTCGCCCACTCCACAGGCGCTTACCCTGCACACGCAATCGCGGGTGCTGGAAATTGGATTCTCTAACGGCGAAAGCTTTCGCATTCCCTATGAGCTCATGCGCGTTTACTCGCCCTCGGCAGAAGTGCAGGGGCATGGCTCTGGGCAAGAAACGCTGCAAACCGGCAAACGCATGGTGGGTATTGTGAAGCTAGAGCCCGTAGGCAATTACGCGGTGCAGCCGACTTTTTCAGACAGCCACGACAGCGGTATTTTTTCTTGGGATTACCTCTACTTTTTAGGCTCTACGCAAACCCAGTTGTGGGCAGACTACGAACGCCGCTTGCAAGCTGCGGGCAGCACCCGTGACACCCCCATGCCTGAGAAAAAAGGCCAGCAATGCGGCACGCTTTGATACACCCCCTTTTAATGCAAACCACCACACTATGAGTACCACCCATTTTGGATTTCAATCGGTAGAAGAAACCGAAAAAGCGGGCCACGTCCGCCAGGTGTTTGATTCCGTCGCATCCAAATACGACGTGATGAACGACCTCATGTCCGTAGGGTTGCACCGCGCTTGGAAAGCCTACACCCTCTTGGTTGCCAACCTGAAAGAAGGCGACCGCGCTTTGGACATTGCCGGTGGCACGGGTGACTTGGCGATGGCATTTTCCAAAAAAGTAGGGAAAACCGGCCTCGTTGTGCACACCGACATCAACCAAGCCATGCTCAGCACGGGGCGCAACCGTTTAATCGATGCAGGCATTGTGGTGCCCACCTTGGTCTGTGATGCCGAAAAACTCCCCTTCCCAGACGACCACTTCAACGTGGTCAGTGTTGCATTTGGGCTGCGCAATATGACGCACAAAGACATCGCTTTGGCGGAGATGCGCCGGGTTTTAAAGCCCGGGGGCAAGCTCTTGGTGCTGGAGTTTTCCAAGGTCATGCCACCATTGGAAAAGGCTTACGACTGGTATCTCTTCAACATACTCCCGCGTTTAGGCCAATGGGTGGCCAAAGATGCGGCCAGCTACCGCTACCTCGCTGAATCGATACGCATGCATCCCGACCAAGAAACGCTAAAAGCCCTCATGCATAAAGGCGGTTTTGGCCATGTGGATTACCACAATTTAACGGCTGGTGTGGCAGCATTGCACGTTGGCATCAAGTGTTGAGTCCTAAGTGAGGTTGATTATGAAATTTTCTGTTTTACTCTTAAGTGTTACGCTCTTGCTGTTTTCTGTCCAAGCAGATGCCAAAAGAATGGGCGGCAGCAAATCCGTTGGCAAACAATCTAACAATGTAAGCCAGCGCGAGGCCTCGCCCCAAGCCCCCGCAGCCCCTGCCCAAAATGCAGGCAACAGGGCGGGCACTCCACCCGCGGCTGCGCCAGCACCTGCACCTAAGCGCCCGTGGGGTGCCATGCTGGGTGGTATTGCCGCCGGGCTGGGATTGGCTTGGTTAGCCCATTCGCTCGGATTGGGTGCTGCAATGGGGCAAGTGCTCATGTTTATCTTGCTCGCCGTAGGCATTATGTTGTTGGTTGGCTGGTGGGTACGCAGGCGCAACGCTGCCCCCATGGCGGCACCCTATGCATTTCAAGGCGCCAACCAAGCCCCGGTCTACGACGTGCCCAACTACCGCCCCGAAAATGTGGGCAACGATGCTTCGGCACGCCCCTTTGAGCGCGGCAACTTGGCCACAGACCTTGCGCCACCTGCGGCTGCGCCTAGCACCCAAGGCGGCTCCATGATAGGTTCTGCGCTCTTAGGCTCCCAAAGTTGGGGCGTTCCAGCAGGCTTTGATACCGCAGGGTTTTTGGATGCGGCCAAGCGCAATTTTGTGACCTTGCAAGCCGCTTGGGACCGCTCAGACATTGCCAGTCTGCGCGCCATGATGACCGATGAGATGCTCTCCGAAATCAAAATTCAGCTCTCAGAGCGCGAAACCCACACTGGCTCAGTGCCCAACATTACCGAAGTCGAAATGCTCGAAGCACGCCTACTGGGCATCGAGGAGATGGCAACGGAATACATGGCCAGTGTCGAGTTCTCCGGCATGATCCGAGAAGACAGAACCTCAGGCCCCAATCCGTTCCGTGAAGTTTGGAACATGACCAAGTCCAAAAACAACGGCAATGGCTGGTTGGTTGCCGGGGTGCAAGCGCTGCAATAAA
>JBIPME010000301.1:0-3498 GCA_044369275.1 Rhodoferax sp. | reverse complement strand
CAGAAGTATTGCCTGAGCTGATCTCACATCACGGCAATACGTTCGGGAAAACGTGGTTCCAAAGCGCTGGTAAGCAAACGACAAACCTCGCTTCGATAAATATGTCGATGCTGCGTATGTTCCCCGTTCCACTCGGTCCCGCCGCTGAACAAAGAGTGCTCTTGACCCAACTTGAGTTGCAGATTGAGCAACTTAATAGGCAAGAGCAAGCTGTTGAGATCTGCCTCAAACAATCCACCGCCCAACGCCAAAACATCCTCAAAGCCGCCTTCTCCGGCCAACTCGTGCCTCAAGACCCCAGCGACGAACCTGCCAGCGAGTTGCTAGAGCGCATCCGCGCCGAACGGGCTGCGCAGCAGGCCGTTAAAAAGCCGCGTGGCCGCAAGGTGAAGGAGGCGGCATGAGCCGCGAAACACAAACGCTAGATCAAAAGTCTTTGCGCCTGATTCAAGGCGCACGCAGCGACTACCAAGCCTTAGCCAACGATTGCGTGTGCTTTGCCAATGCGGCGGGCGGTTGTTTGCACATCGGCATTGAAGACGGGCAAGCTTTGCCGCCGCCAGAGCAGCGCATTGCCCCCGATTTGCTAGACAAGCTGCGCAAGCGCATGGGCGAGTTGACGGTCAATGTGCACGTCGCACCCGAGGTGGTGCGTGCAGCCAATGGCGGTGAATACATTGCTTTGACGGTGGCGCGTTCGGTGGGCGTGGCTTCTACGAGCGATGGGCGCTACTTCATGCGGATGGGTGATACCTGCCAGCCTGTGCGCGGTGACGATGTGTTGCATTTGCTGAATGACCGGCCTAATCTGCCTTGGGAGGCCATGGTGTCGCAGCAGGTGCCTGTGGCCGCTGCCGATGCAGGCAAGGTGCAGGCGCTGGTAGATGCATTGCGTGCCTCTGACCGCGTGAAGGCATCGGTCAAAGACAAAGATGATGCCGAGTTGCTGGCGCATTACGGCCTGCGCGATGGCGATGTGCTGACGCACTTAGGCGTGTTGATGGTGGGCACGGCCCGTGACCGCGCACGGCTTGGCACTGCGCCCGCTGTTGCGGCTATCAAGTTTGATGAGCTGGGTCAAAAGGTGAACAAGTGGCTGTGGGACGACTACACCTTGTCCCCCGTCGATTTGGTGGATGCGGTGTGGTCTGAGATTCCAGATTTTCACGAGAGCTACGAGTTACCCGATGGCTTGCACCGTCAGAAGCTGCCCGCTTACGACAAGCGTGTGGTGCGTGAGTTGTTGGTTAACGCGTTGGTGCACAGGCCTTATACGCAACGCGGTGATATTTTTGTAAACCTGCATCCTGATCGCCTAGAGGTGGTGAACCCCGGCCGTTTGCCGCTGGGGGTGACGCCGCAAACTATCCTGCATGCCAGTCGCCGCCGCAACGACCGCATGGCTACGCTGTTTCATGACCTGCGCTTGATGGAAAAAGAGGGCTCAGGTTTTGATTTGATGTACGACGTGCAGTTGTCGCATGGTCGCTCAGTGCCTGTGCCGAAAGAAGGCGTCGATTCGGTGTCGGTCACGATTGGACGCCGTGTGCAGAGGCCCGAAGTGGTCAAGCTGATGATGGAGGCGGATGCGCGCTATCAGTTGCGTCAGCGAGAGCGCATCACCTTAGGTTTGTTGGCGGTTGCGCCTGAGGGGCTAACCGCCAGAGAGCTGGCCGCTCATTTGGAGCTTGGTTCTACCGACGAGCTGCGCCCCGTCTGGCTGGACCGATTGTTGGATGTGGGCTTGGTGGCTTCCACGGGGCGTACACAAGCTGTGCGCTACTTTGTGTCGCCAGATTTGCTGAAGGGCAGCGGCCTTGACGAAAAGACCACATTGCGCCGCCTTGAGCCGCATCGTTTGCGGGCTTTGATCGTGGAAGACTTGGCTAGGTATGCAGGCTCATCTTCGGCGGATGTTCATCGTCGTACCGCACCTGAATTGGCCTTACGTACCGTGCGCCGAGCTTTAGAGGATTTGGTTGAGCAAGAACAGGTTCGCTATGAAGGGGATCGCCGTTGGCGGCGTTATTGGCTTGCTTCTAAAGGACAATTGCCTTGAATAAACACAAATGTGTATTCATCATGTCCTTTATTTTTCTGAAAAAACATAATTAAATCAACATGTTGCGTAATGGACATGTTTGCTAAACACTTTGCAGAAGTGTCTTTTTGAGTCTCATATGAACACCTCCTCCCTCGTCCAGAAAGTCTGGAATTTTTGCCACACCCTCCGTGACGACGGTGTGGGCTATGGCGACTATCTTGAGCAGCTCACCTATTTGCTGTTCTTGAAGCTGGCGCAAGACCCCAGCGACGAGCCTGCCAGCGAGTTGCTGGCGCGCATCTGCGCCGAGCGGGCAGCGCAGCAGGCGGTTAAAAAGCCGCTTGGCCGCAAGGCGAAGGAGCTGGCGTGAGATTTTTATCACACTGGAAAAACGACAAGTTTAAATTTACCTTTAAAAACAACGAGTTGCAATCACATGGCTAAACATTGGATCAAGCAAGCGGTCGCATTTTTTAAGGCAAGCAGAGACCCAGTTCCACATGAAATCAACGAGTTGGATTGGAAGGCTACGTTGTCTGCCAATAAAGAACGGTTGATTGAGCATTTGATTGCATTTGCTAATCACGCCAATGGGGGGTATCTGGTTTACGGCGTTGCCGATCAAGGTGCCAAGTTATTGGGTGTGGATAAGGAGCAAGTTCAGGTTGTGGCTACGCAGCTAACCAATTTAGGGCGCGACGCAATTGAACCCGCTTTGGTTTTAGATCATGCAGTCGTGGAGGAAGATGGCGTTCCACTGCTTTTTGTCTACGTGCGTGAGCAAGCTAGTAAGCCGGTGCACCGACGTGGCAAAAGTATTGAAGAGGCTTGGATACGCTCTGGCGGTAGTACGCGGAAGGCATCGCGTTCAGAAATTGGTTCTCTTATGCTGCACAGTCACGCCCCCCGATGGGAAGGATTGCGTGCTTCCCCTTTGCTGACAGAGGATGAGGTGTTATTCCATTTGGATTTGGCCACGATAGCCAAATTACTGGAGCGACCATTGCCCCAAGAAAACCAAGAGCTAATGCGATGGTTACTTGATGAGCGCATGATTGAATCTGATGCGACTGGCTACTACATTACCCATTTGGGCGGTATTGCAGCAGCACGTGATTTAAGCCTCTTTGACTCTCTGAGCAGAAAACCTATTCGTGTGATTCGTTACCGAGGTCTAAACAAGGTTGAAACGATAGATGAAATGGTTGGGAAAAAAGGATATGCGGTTGGTTTTGAGGGCTTAATTACTTACCTGAAACGTGTACTTCCGTATTCAGAGGTCATCGAACAATCCTTGCGCCAACGAGTGAGTATGTATCCAGAAATTGCATTACGCGAATTGATTGCGAATGCCTTAATTCACCAAGATTTCACCATCACAGGTGCGGGGCCAACGATTGAAGTTTTTGATGATCGAATCACGTTTACCAACCCCGGGGTTTTGCTTTCTAGCA
>JBIPME010000418.1:0-2776 GCA_044369275.1 Rhodoferax sp. | reverse complement strand
CTGTGGGAACACCAACACCAACAGCAAAATGCTGGCCCCCAGCACGGCACGCCAATAATCGGTGCTGCGCGCCAAGCTGTCTTGCAAGGCGGTGAACGTGACTGCGCCCACCAGCGGCCCGACCAGCGTGTGCACGCCCCCCAGCAGCACCATGACCAAGCCATCGACCGACTTGCCCACGCCCAGCACATCGGGCGAGATGCTGCCTTTGGAAAACGCAAACAGCGCCCCCGCCAAGCCCGCAAAGCCTGCGGCCACCACAAAGCCCAGCCATTGCACCAGCGCCACGTTCAGGCCCATGGCTTGCGCACGCTCTACCGCGTCGCGGCTGGCACGCAGCGCGTAGCCCAAGGGCGACATCAGCACGCGGCGCAGCGCAAGCACCCCCAAGGCGACCAGGCCCAAGGTGAGCCAGTAGTAAGCGGCTTTGTCCTGCAACCAAGGGCGGGGCCACACGCCAGTCAGGCCGTTGCTGCCGCCGGTCACGCCGTCCCACTGAAAGCAAATAGACCACACAATTTGCGCAAACGCCAAGGTCAGCATGGCCAAGTACACGCCCGACAAGCGCACCGCAAACCACGCAATCGGCGCGGCCACCACGGCGCTGACCAAGGGCGCCAAAAACAGCGCCACTTCGGTCGGCACACCCGCACGCAGCACCAGCAGCGCCGCCGCATACGCCCCCACGCCAAAATAAGCCGCATGGCCAAACGAATGCATGCCCGCAGGCCCCATGATGAAATGCAAGCTAGCGGCAAACAAGGCCGCAACCGCCAAGTCGATGCCCAGCACCAACAGATAAGGCGCGTCCGCCGTGAACAGCGGCAGCGCCAACAACGCAGCCCCCAGCACCAGCCAGGCGATTTGCGTGCGTGCACCGCCCAGCGCAAACGGTGCCACTTGCTCGGCGCTGGCACGCGCGGCACTTTGGGGCTGACCCAGCAAGCCCCAAGGGCGCAGCATCAGCACCGCCGCCATCACCAAAAACTCGGCCACCAGCGTGAGTTTGGAAAACGCCAACGACACGCCCATGAACTCCACCGTGCCCAACGCAATGCACAGCGCTTTGATTTCGGCAATCAACAGCGCCGCCACAAACGCCCCCGGAATCGAGCCCATGCCGCCCACCACAACCACCACAAACGCATCGCCAATCGTGGCCATGTCCAGCCCCAAGTGCGCGGGTTCGCGTGGCAATTGCAGCGCACCGCCCAGCCCGGCCAAGGCGCAGCCCAGCGCAAACACGGCGGTGAACAAATGGCGCGGGTTCACGCCCAAGGCACCCAGCATTTCGCGGTCTTGCGTGGCCGCACGCAGCAACACGCCAAAGCGCGTGCGCTGCAAACACCACCACAGCACCGCCAGCACCAGCGGCCCCATGGCAATCAAAAACAAGTCATACGTGGGAAAACGGTGGCCCCAAATTTCCACCGCGCCGCCCAAGCCCGGTGCACGGGGCCCCAACAAATCCTCTGCGCCCCACAGCCACAGCGTGCCATCTTGCATGACCAGCACCAAGGCAAAAGTGGCCAGCAACTGGAACAACTCAGGCGCTTGGTAAATGCGGCGCAGCACCAGCACCTCCACCAACGCGCCCAGTGCCCCGGTGGTCAACGCTGCGCACAGCAAGAGCAAAAAATAGGCGCTGGTTTGGCCCGCAGCCTCCCCCAACACCCCACCCAAAACAGCCGCCACCGCAGGCGCTGCGTGTGACACGAATGCGTAAGCCAGATACAACCCCAGCATGAAGAAAGAGCCATGCGCAAAGTTGACGATGCGCGTCACGCCAAAGATGAGCGACAAGCCCGCGGCCACCAAAAACAAAGACGATGCGCTGGCCAGTCCGTTGAGGGCCTGCACCCCAAAACTAACAATGTCCATGGTGTTTTTTGAGATTCATGGGGCACGAAGCCGCTACGCGCAGCATCGCAGTCATCCGTATTTGCGGCCTATTGTTCACTCGCACTCCCTCCATTTCGGTGCGGTGATTGTGCAACATCTCGCGAGGGCTTTTGAGGCTACATAGCGGGGCAACGCCGGAGCGTGAGGTTCAACCAAATAGGCTACAGCGCCCCATACCTGTGGCAACAGAACACCGTTTCACGCACGTGGCAAAAGGTGGTCACAACGCAGCGGTTCGTTGCAATAGATTCCGCAAAATGTATTGGCGGTGTGGCAGCGCGAGGTGTTGCACTTGACTGGGCTCGTACAACAAACTGTTTAGGTCGCGGCAAGCGCTATCTTAAATTAATAACCAACTATTTCTGGCATGCAGAATAAACCCACTGGCCGCTTCGAGAGAGGAAATGTTTGAATTTCTTCTCCATGCCATTAGCTTCCGCCAACGTGTAGATTTCCGTGTATTTCGCTTTGGCGGCGTTGTGACGGGCTTGGTCATCAGCATCTCCACAGCGGAGTGGGTCGTTCAAACTTACCCCCATCGAGGAGAACTGCGACATAAGGGCTTGGATTTTGTCTTCAACCTCCCTCTGTCGCTGGGCTTGACTTACAGAGGACTGCGCTTGTTGTAACTTGCCAAAGGTCGCCTCATATTCGCTGGCACGTTGTTGAAGCGAGGCTAGCTTCTCTTTGTTTTGACCTTCAAGTTGTTGTAGGACGAACTCACGTTTATCAAGTTCGGCCTTTTGAGCAATAAGCGCTATTGAAACGTCAGCGCGATTTTTCTCTGAGTGAACAATTTCGTCCTTTAAGGACTTGCGCTCCTTCAAGAGATCTTTGTACTCGCCCCAAACGTATGCCATACCGCTAGCGAGCA
>JBIPME010000366.1:0-3055 GCA_044369275.1 Rhodoferax sp. | reverse complement strand
GCAGGGGCTGCAACTGCCGGTGTTGACCCAAGCGAACGTGATCGCCCAGCAAGGCTATTTGCCGCTGAACCAAGGCCAGGCGGTGGGGCGGTTGCGCGTGGTGGCTGCGGGGCAGTCTTTGGATGCGCTGGAGCCCGATGACATTGTGGTGCTGCAAGAGGTGCCGCTGAACATTCCCCCGGTGTCGGGCATCATCACCACCCGACCCTCGACCACCTTGTCCCACGTGAACTTATTGGCCAAGGGCTGGGGCATTCCAAACGCCTATGTGCGCGACGTGCAAGACTGGCTGGCCTTGGAGGGGCAATGGGTCCAACTCACGGTGCAGCGCACCGGCGTGCGTTTGTCGCCCAGCAGTGCGCAGGCGCGCTCGAGTGCCCCCACCGCCAGAACGCCCAAGCACTGGCCCGCACCCGACCTCAAACCCGTGGGCCTGCTGCCCTTGGCGCAGCTGCGTGCAAGCGATAGGGTGCGCTGCGGCAGCAAGGCCGCCAACCTGGGTGAGTTGGGCCGTGCACAGCGCCTGGGTCGGTTGCCTGATTTGGCCCCCGTGCCCGACGGCTTTTGCATCCCCTTTGCAGACTTTGCCCTCTTTATGGCGCAACCGGCCGCGCAACAGGCCTTGCGCCAAGCGCAAGCGCAGCAGGGCTTTGCAGCGGACCGCCAGGTGCGCGTGCGTGCGCTGGAGCAGCTGCGCAATGCCTTGGTCGCGCTGCCCTTGTTGCAGGGACAAGAGGCGCGCTGGTATGCGACTTGGCAGCAGCAACTGGGCGGTGACGGCGTATTCGTGCGCAGCTCGTCGAACTCGGAAGATTTGCCCGGCTTCAGCGGCGCGGGCCTGTACACCACGGTGCCCAATGTGCGGCAAGCGGATGCGTTGGCGGCAGCGGTCAAAACCGTGTGGGCGTCGGTCTTCAATGCCGAAGCCTGGGAGGCCCGGCGCTGGTACGGCGTGCCGCATGACAAAGTCGTGATGGGCGTGCTGGTGCAGCGCGCTCTCAATGCGCAGGCTTCCGGCGTCATGGTGACCGTCAACCCCTTCGACCCCGCCCAACCCGGCATCACCTACGTGTCGGCCAAACGCGGCTTGGGCATTCGCGTGGTCGAGGGGCGACGCCAGGCCGAGCAACTGCTTTACAACCACCGCAGCCAAGCCATTCAGGTGCTCAGCCGCTCCGAAGACCCCGTGGCCTTGCTGCTAGACGAACGCGGCGGCGTGCGTGAACAGGCGGTAGAGCCAGGCCGCGTCGTTTTGACCGACGCCTTGGTCCGCCAACTGGCCCGCACCGGCGAGCGGGTGCGCAAGCTCCTGGGCAACCGACCGCAAGACATTGAGTGGGCGGTTGATCCGCAAGGGCGTATCGGCCTATTGCAGGCGCGGCCCTTTGTTGTGCATGCGGCAGCGCTTAAATGAGCGGTAGTGCATTGAAGCGGTGGGGCCTTGGCACGTTGAATCGCACCCTACTGACACCCCGTTGTCAGCAGGCCTGCGGCACAGTCCCCTGGTGCGCACAGGCGGTCTGTGCGCCCTTACGGAGAGTGACAACATGCAAAATGTGATTGATTGGTTTGAGATTGCCGTGCACGACTTGGCGCGTGCGCAGGCGTTTTACGAGGCCGTGCTGCAAACGGCGTTGCAGCGCGAGAACTACGCGGGGCCAGGCGTGCAAATGGCGGTGTTTACGGACGCGAGCGATGCTGTCAAAGGGGCCTTGGTCTCGGGCAACCAGGCCTTGCAGGTGGGCGCAAGCGGCACCTTGGTGTACCTGCATGCAGGCGCATCGCTGGATGCGACCTTGCAGCGCGTAGTGGCCGCAGGCGGGCAAGTGGCCATGGGCCGGGTGGCCTTGCCTGAGGGCTTGGGCTTTATGGCGCAGATGCTAGACCCCGATGGCAACCGCGTGGGGCTGCACGCCTACGCCTAAACGGCGCAACCCTGCCCGAGCACGCCAAGCCTTGACCCCAAACCTTCACCCCAAGCCCTGATCCCAAGCCCCCACCCCATGCGCCGCGCTGACCGCCTGTTCCAGATCGTGCAACTCATTCGAGGCCGTCGCCTAACCACGGCCCAGTGGTTGGCGCAGCGGCTGGAGGTGTCCGAGCGCACGGTCTACCGCGACGTGGCCGACCTCCAATACCAAGGCGTGCCCATTGAGGGTGAGGCGGGTGTGGGCTACCGCTTGGGTGAGGGCTTTGATTTGCCGCCGCTGATCTTCACGCCGCAAGAGGCGCAGGCACTGGTGGTCATGACGCGCTTGGCGCAGCAGTGGCTGGACCCTGCTTTGGCGCGTGCCAGCGAATCGGCCTTGTCGCGGGTGCTCAGCATCTTGCCCGCTGACCAGCGCCACGCTGCGCAGCACACGCCGGTGTACTCGCCCCCGTGGGGCTTAACGCCTGCCCAGCAACCGCATTTGCAGCTCTGGCGCGAGGCCACGCAAAGCAGCCGCAAGCTGGCGCTGGTTTACAACGATGCGCAGGGCCGCAGCAGCGAGCGCACCGTGTGGCCGCTGGGCAGCTTCTTCTGGGGCGCGGTCTGGACGCTGGTGGCCTGGTGCGAAAAGCGCCAAGACTTCCGCAGCTTTCGGCTCGACCGCATCGTCTCTGTCGCGGATTTGGCGCACCGCTTTAAGCTGGCCGATGGACAGCGCTTAATGGACTATTTGCGCGGGCAAGGTGTAGACCCGCAAGTCCTTGCTTAAGCATGAATGGAATGAATGGCATAAGTCATAAGACATAAGGAACATGGAATGAAAATCGTTGAAATCCAAGGGCTGGCGGTGCAAGGCTTGGCAGTGCGCACCTGCAATGCAGACGAGGCCTCCCCCGCGACCGCGCGCATTGGCCCGCTGTGGGCAGACTTCGGTGCCAAAATCGCGCCACGCATGGCCCCCGGCGGGCTGGCGTATGGCGTGTACCACCACTACGCCTGCGATGCCCATGGCCTGTTTGATGTGCTGGTGGGCAGCGATGCGCTCTTGCCAACCGCCGACAAGGCCAGTGCCTTGGCCCGTGTAGACATTGCGCCAGGCAGCTACCTGGTATGGGAGGCGCAAGG
>JBIPME010000299.1:0-3532 GCA_044369275.1 Rhodoferax sp. | reverse complement strand
CACCCCCCCGGCCTTTAGCGCAGCACCACCCGCCAACGCAACCCACACCGGCAACACCGCCACCAACACCGCCAGCGTTGCCGTCTTGGTCGGACGCTGGCAAATTTTTCACAAAGGCCACGAAACCCTGTTACAGGCCGCGCTCGCCGCCGCGCCCAGCGTCATCGTGGTCATAGGCTCTGCCCTGCGCGCACGCGATGCCCGCAACCCCTTTAACTGGCAAGAGCGTGCGGCCATGGTGCGCGCCACACTCAGCCCCGCGCAACAAGAACGCGTGGCCTTTTTGCCCATACGGGACTACTACAACGACACCTTTTGGAATGCCGCCGTAGCGCAGGGCGTGCACCACCTGGCAGGTGCGCAGCGCGAAATCGTGTTGGTGGGCTTTAAAAAAGACCACACCAGCTACTACCTGGACAACTTCCCCCACTGGCGCTACTGCGCGGTGGAGTACAGCATCGACATCAACGCCACCGCGCTGCGCAATGTCTACTTCGACTCCGCTGCGGCACAGCCCGAACAGGCCACACAGGCCACACAGGCCGCACAAGCCGCCGACGCCGTATTAGCCCCCCACCTCAGCGCTGGCGTGCTGGCCTACCTCCGTGCTTGGCGCCACCTGCCCGCCTTTGCCAGCCAAGCCCAAGAACACCGCGCCGTCAGCGACTACCGCAAACGCTGGACCGCCAGCGCCTACCTCACCGCCGACACCGTGGTCCGCGCAGCCGACCACGTGCTGCTGATTCGCCGAGGCGGCGACATTGGCCACGGCCTGTGGGCCTTGCCGGGCGGATTTGTCGACCCGCACGAATCGTTTTACGCCGCCGCCGTGCGCGAACTCGCCGAAGAAACGGGCCTCAAACCCCTGGCCAGCACGCTCAGCGCCGCGCTCCAAGGCAGCAAAACCTTCGACCACCCCCTGCGCAGCCCCCGCGGGCGCATCGTGACCCAGGCGTTTTATTTCAACCTAGGCCACATTCGGCTGCCCGAAGTGGCCGCTGCCGACGACGCCATGCAGGCCCAATGGATTCCGATTGCAGAACTGGCCACCCTACAAGAACAGTTTTTTGAAGACCACGCCACAATTTTGGAGTCATTCCTCGGCCCCTTGGTCCAGGTGGAAACTGCTTTGGCAGCGTTGCCGCCAACGCAGCCCTAAACGGGTCGGGCCAACGCAGGTATAGCCCACCTGCGCATGGAAATGGAAATGCTCGTTCAGGCTGGAGCCAAAGTGGTGGATGAAGTCGTCGCTACGGTGCGCCGCCCTGAATTTGACACGGACCATGCACCGTTTGGTAGCGCAGCGTGCCCTCGGGGTGGCGCGGGCTCTAGCGTTTGGGTTTGAAATGTTCTTGGAACAGCTGGGCCAAGCCGAACCCAGCCTCAACCGCCTAGTTCGCTGCGCCTACAGCCTGCTGGGCCTGCAAACCCACTTCGCCACAGGCGCGAAAGACGCAGGCAAGATGCGCGCCGAAGGCAAGGAATACATTGTGAAAGACGGCGACGTGATGAACTTCTTGTTCTCGCCGTAAACCACTGCTTTGCAGCAAAGAAAAAGCCGCTCATTGCGCGGCTTTTTTGTTGGAGTGGCGCTAGCGTTAACGCTTAGCACCCGCTACACGGTTTGCGCGTTGATTCAATTTATTTGCATACGCCTCCAGCACTTGCGCCACGGCTTCGCAATAGGGTTCTAAAAAACCATGGGCATCCGGGGTGCGTAATTCCTTGGCTCGGCGTAGCGCAGCGGCTGCGGTGGGCTTTTGAGTTAAGGCTGCATCAATTTTGGCGCGGCGGTCGTTGACCAATGCTGGGTTGTTTAAGCCGAGGACGTTCTCTGTTGTTGCAGCGTCGGGGCTCATTGCCTCAACCATGCCAGACTGTCGAAATTTGAAATGCGCCTCAACGCCCATGCGTGTAGGGGCCACAAAAGGTTTTTGCGCAGGGTCGTAATCGGCCTTTTTCTGCGCCCCAAAGCGGCACGTTGTTTGTTTGGGGTAACAGGCCAAAAGATTATCCCAATCCACACTTTTTTCAGCATGCCAAGAACGCGGAAAGATGTGCTCAATATGGGCATCGCCATTGCTGCCATTCGTTTGCGCATACGCAATACGGCGCAAGGTGTAAGCGCATAAACCGTGCTGCTCGGCAATTAGCGCTTGCAGCATGGCGTGTTTCACAGAGGTGTGCAGATAGTCGTAATGCAGGTTTTGTGAGATAGCTGCATTCTCGCTTTTCCATGCCTGTAGCTCTGCGGGTTCGGCTCTTTTGCGAATGCTCCTCACGCTTGCCCCTGCGATGGAGGGTTTAACCATTTCAGGGTTTCATCCAGCCGCAGCACCTCGGGTATTTCGCCGACTTTGCTCTTGAGTTTTTCTAAGTCGGTTTTGGCCTTTACCAGTTCCTCATCTTCCAAAGCGTTTTCAATGTCCCGAATCAGTTGCGCAATCTCGGCATTGCGGCTGCTGCCGTCCATGACTTCTTCCAAAATTTCATTGCTGCTCAAGCCCATGGCGCGGTCAGGGTGTGAGGTTTCGGTAGCACCCGGCTGCAAGAGAATGATTTGCTCTGCACGCAGTTCGCTCAATACTTGGGGGGAGTGTGTAGTCACCACAAACTGCACCGCAGGGAATGCACGCTGTAGTCCGGTGGTGATTTCGCGTTGCCAGCGGGGGTGCAAATGCGTTTCGATTTCATCGATCAAAATCAGCCCCGGTGTCTCTCGCGTGGCGCGTTCGCGCAGATGGCCGTTCATGGTCAACATGCGGCGCACAATGTCCAAAACCAAGGCCAGCACGGTGCGCTGTCCATCGCTCAAATGTTCAAACAAGGTGGGCTCCGCGGCCTTGGGGTCTGCTCCCCACTGCACCACCACACTTTGGCGTTTCATATCGTATTTAACAGCGTGGCATTCGGGCAGCACTGCCTGTAGGGCCGCACTGGCGTACGCCAATTCATCGTCGTTCACCGCATCAAAACCCACGCCGCGCTCGGTCGCAGTTTGCAGCCGCTCCAAAGAGCGCACGGTAATCCAGTGAATCAAGGCCTGCACATTGGCTGAGGCATCGGTGAAGTCTTGCAAACTATCCATGCGCGAAACACGTTGGTTCAGCGCATCTATGGCATTGGTCGCCACGGGAGTCCATGCGCGGTGGGCGGGGTAAAAGAGAACCAGGGGCAAAGCCGCACTAGGCGCATCTACTTTTTCGCCTGAAAAAAGTTGCACAAACGGAGACTCCCAAGAAGAAACTAGTCCGCCTTGAATGGGCTCTATTCTCGATTGATCAATGGCACTCCATTTGATAACTTCCCAACTGAATCGCTCTTCTTGCAATTGCCCTTGTGCGGACAGCTTTACCGGAAATTCTTTTTCAAACCGAACGCTAGCCGCTTCGGCATTTCTGAATTCAAAAGGCACGCTGGGTTGATCCATCGTGCCTTGCCAAGGCGAAGTTCCTGCATGACTTGTGTAGGCCACGCCCGCATCCAAGAACGCTTTGAGTAACGATGTTTTACCTGCGCCGTTGCGCCCTGC
>JBIPME010000297.1:0-3550 GCA_044369275.1 Rhodoferax sp. | reverse complement strand
TGGCGAGGATCACCAAGGCCTGCACCAGCATGCTCCAGCCGAAGGTGTGCATGCTGGTCTCGGTGGGCAGGGTACTGGACAGCTGCGCCTCGCGCAGGTTCAAAACCTGTGCCGCACAGAAAATCTGCACGCTGGCCGACAGCACGACCAGCGGCACCACCACGCCACGCAGGCCCGCCACCAAGGTGAGCAAGGCCATGAGCGGCCAGACCCAAACGATGCTGGACCAGGGCGCTACAAACAACACGGCCAGATGCAATAGCACCACCGCAGTGAGCATGCCTAGCCATTGGCGCAGCGGCCACTTGGGCGGCACACCTTGGGCGCGCGCCTCTAACCAAGTGGGGCGGGCACCCAGCCAAGCGCTGTAAACCAGGCTGAGCGCAATGAAGACGGAACTCAGCACGGCCAGCACGCCATCGGCCAGCACAGCGTTGGTGGATTGTGGGTTGCCAGCCTGCATAGCACCGAACAGGCTTAGGACGCTCGTTACTTGCATCAGGGTCACTGCGTTCTTCCATTCGGGCCATGCGTGGCGCTGGAGCAGTGCATGCAGGCCCAAGGCGATGGCCGCCAAGGCCGCAGGGGCGAGGATGGGCTTTAGCAGCAGCCAAGGCAACAAGGCCACAGCGGTGGCGGCGATCCAAGGCAGCAGCCACTGGGCCAAGCGGTCTATGCTGGCGGTCAGCTTGGTGGTGGTGGCGGTGTCCGTATGGGTAGTGGAGTGGGTACTGTTATGCGCAGCGGTGCGCGCAGCGGCATCGGTTTGTGCTTGGCGGCCCAGCCACCACATGGCCAAACTGCTGCCCGCCAGTAGCAGCGGGCCAAGCAACGAACCGCTGAGCCAAGGCGTGTTGGCCACGTGGCTGAGGCTGATTTCACTCAGCAGGCGCGTGCTGGCACCCAAGAGCACCAGCAGCGCAAACAGGCGTGCGTAGGGGCGTTGTTGGCGCAGCCCTAGCCAGAACATGCCCGCAGCTTCCACGGCCCATGCCGCCCCCGTCCACTGCCCCTCTAGCGCCAGTGGAATCGCCAAGGTGCCAAACAGCAGCGCCACAATGGCGTGCGCTTCGGCCAGCAGGCGCAGGCCAGGGTTACGCCCTACCAGCGCCAAGCGCGCCAGCACCAGGTGGAACAGGCCAAAACCCATGGCCGCCAGGGCCGGGCCCAGCGGCTGGTCTTGCACCAGCAGGTATTGCAGGCCATAGGCCGACAGCGGAGCGCCAAACACCAAAGCCGAGTCCACCCGGCCCACGCGTTGCAGCGCTTGGCCCGCACGTTGGCTCAGACTGGCCTGGGCTTGCAGGGGGTCGTTGTGGTTGAGCAGCGAGCGGCGCGCAAACATCAGGCCAATGCCGGAGAACATCGCCATGAACAGCAACAAAAAGCCTTGCGTTACGCCATAGTGCTCAGGCGTATAACGCCCTTGGGCCCAGCCACCCGCCAGCGTGAGCGTGCCCATCAGGCCAATGAGGTGCAGCGGTCGCCAAGCTTTGAACCAAGCCATGCCCACCAGACCCGCATTGAGCAAGCTGAGGTAAATAAACAGGCCCTCTGGGCGGGTTGAGCCGCTGGACACCAACACGGGTGCAGCAAAACCTTCTAGTGCGGCCACTACCGCCAGCGCCATGGCGTTTTGCAGCACCGCCAGCACGCCGCTCAAGGCGGTGACGGCCAGCATAAAAGCAAAGCCCAGGCTGGGGTCGATCAGCCCATGCAGCTTCATGGCGGCCAAGGTGGTGAGGTAGAACACCCCGATGCCCGCGCCTTGCAGAATCAGCGCATACGCGGCACGGCGCTGGCGCAAACGCCAACCCAAAGCCAGCAGCACCGCACCCACGGCAGCCACACCGGCATAGCGCAAAGGCAGCGACACCGTGACGCGTTCGGCGGCGTAACGCAGCAAAAATGCCAAGCCCAAGAACAGCAGCAGCACCCCGATTTTGACCAAGGCGTTGCCCCCAAAAATGAGGTTGCGCAGCGGCTCTGGTAAGCGTTCGGACAGCGGTATAGGTGGTGTGGGTGGTGTAGGTGGTGTGGCAGGCTTAGCAGGCTTAGCAGGTGCAGCAGGTGCAGCAGGTGCAGCAGATGCAGATGCAGGAGACGGTGGGGTTAGGGCCTTGGCTGCCGCCGTAGCCGCAGCATAGGTGGTCAGTATTTTTTCGAGCGCTGCCGCAGCCTTGGGCGCTGGGGTGGTGACCGTTGCAGGCGGGCTGGACGCTACGGGCGGCATATCGGGCTGCTTCGCGCTGGTCACGCTGGCCGCGGCGGCCCTGTCTACCGTGTCTAACGTGGTAGGGGCTTCGGTTTTCGGCGTAGGCGGGTACGGGGCTTCCCAAGGGCGGGCCATGTTTGCTAGCGCGGGGCTGGGGGAGTCTTGGGTGGTCTGCGCAGAGGGCTTGCGCAGCGCCAACTCCTGCTCCACCAAGTTCAGGCGCCTTTGCAAGCCTTGCACATCGCGGCGCAATGCCTCGACTTCGTTGTGGCCTTTTAGTTGCAGCGCCTTGATCGCATGGATGGACTCAGCATTTACCTTCTTGGCTTTTTTTGACGACACCAAGAAGCCCACAATCGCGCCCGCTGCCGCGCCCACAATCGCACCCACAATGGACGCAAAGGGAGAAAATATCAGGCCCACTACCAGCCCTATCAAAGCACCTAACCATGTCAAAACGATCTCCTTCAATGTGAAAAAAGCGCTTCCCCTATTTCCCAATACCCGCGCATGCCTTGGCGTGGTAGGGCGGGGAAAATGCGCTGCCCTCTGGTTGCCGCATTTCATTGATAAAAAATTAGCTGCGCGAGGCAAGGCATTGTATGGATTTTGAATGTCCAATTGGGTTTAGTGAAAACCGCCTGCGGATCGATGGATGCCCGAAGCTTTGCCGCAAGCAGCGGTGTAGCGGTGCAGGGCTGTGGCGGGGGCCTTGCGCTTAAGTTGTGGGCAGCGTTGCGCTTTTTTGAGAGGCAAATAGAAACGGCGCACTGCGGTAAAGCAGTGCGCCGTTGGCGTGTTGGGGACGGGTGTTAAGTGCGCGGCTTAGTGTTTTTTGCGGTAGCGCGTCCAGCCAGGTTGGTGGCCGCCGTTGGTAGTGCCGTTGGTGGTATTGGTGCCGTTAGTGCCGTCGCTTGGTTTTTGGAACGCGTCGTCGTCCATGGTTTGGCCTGATCCGATCACGCGCACGCTGCGTGCGACCAAGGTGGTGCCGCTGAGGTAGCCTTCTACGCGCACCTGTTTGGTGTCCAGTGTGTCGGCGGTGACGCCCACGAAGGCGGTGGTGTCGGTCCAGCGCACGGTGGTTTGGGTTGTGTAGCCATGGCTTCTGTTGAGGGCAAAGGTTTTGGCGCTGCTCTCGACGTTAGAGACGCTGCCGCTCAAGGGGCGAATGACGATGCCCGGGACTTTGGCGCATTGGATGCTGCTGGCAAGCACCACGGGGGTGTCGACTTGCTGGGTGGCAATGATTTGCACGCCCACATCGTTGGCCAAGGTGGTGTTGGCGCAGCTGCTGCCCAGGGTGGCTTGGCTGGCATCTACGGGCACGCCGCG
>JBIPME010000296.1:0-3556 GCA_044369275.1 Rhodoferax sp. | reverse complement strand
AGCGGGCGGGCGCTTGGATGGCGGCTGCCACCACCGCGCGGAATTGTTTTAAATCGACCGGCTTGGTGAGGTAGTCAAAGGCACCGGCTTTCAGCGACTCCACCGCGTTTTCTGCCGATCCGTAGGCGGTTATGACCAAGCACTGTTCGCTTCGGTGCTGCGCTTGCAGGCGTTTGAGCAAGTCAACGCCCAGGCCATCGGGTAAACGCATGTCCGTAATCACGAGATCGAACGCCTGGGTGTTGAGTTTTTCCCAAGCCTCGGCAATGTCTGCTGCGGACTCTACTTGGTAGCCCTCGCGCAACAAGGTCAGCTCGTACAAGGTGCGCAGGTCGGGCTCGTCGTCAATGACCAGAATATGGGGTGCGTTGAGGGAGGCGGGCTTGGTCATGTGCGCGTTGGATCGTGTTGGGGCTGTGGGTGGGCACGGGTGCTGCTGCACAGCAAGAGGATAGAGAACTCGTTTCCTTCAAACGGCTGGCCGTTGACGTGGCGGCTGTTGCGTTGAAATTGAATGGACGCACCATGCGCTATGCACAGCTCGCGGCAAATGTAGAGTCCCAGCCCGTTGGAGCGGCTGTCGGAGGAGAAGAAGGGCTCAAACAAATGTTTTTCCACGGTTTTTTCCATGGGCGCGGCCTTGCTCCAAATTCTGAGAATGGCGCTTTCTGCGCTGAGGCGTTGGGTTTGCACCTGAATGGCTTCGGGCTGGAGGTCGGTATAGCGTTTGGCATTGTCGAGCAGGTTCACCAAAATGCGTTGCAGGTGGTCGCTGTCAAAGCGCACGCTGAATTCATCCGCTGAAAGCTGCAAAAGCAGGCGGTTTTGGCAGGCGTTGTGCGTGCCCCAAGCTTGGCAAAACTCGCCCACCGCAGCGTTGAGCGAAGTGACATAGGATTTTTTCTGGTTTTCCTGTGCCACTGCGGAAGAGGTGCTCAAAATGTCATCCACAATTTTGGCGAGCCGCTTGGCATTTTGGTCCACCATGCGGGTGAACTTGGTGTGCTTGGGGTCGCTTAACTCCTCTTCTAGCAGGGCGTTGGCCTGCGTAATCGTGGCCAAAGGGTTGCGAATTTCGTGGGCCACGGCGGCGGACATGCGCCCCATGCTGGCGAGTTTTTCGGTGCGCACACGGGCCTCTAGTTCGCGCTGGTCTTGCAAGAACAGCACGCACAGGTTGGTGCTCCCGAGCTCCTTGGGTGCGGTGATATGGGTTTTCACGCGGATACGCTGTGACCCCAGCGGCGCATGCGCAATGCTGATTTCTTTTTCTTGGCCCACACCCGTAGCCAAGGTGTGCTGGGCCAATTGCAACAGCGGCCACCAGCCGGCGTGTGCTTGGATGTCCAGATTTTCTAGGGGGAAATTCGCAGCAATGTTTAACAGATTGCGTGCCGCTGGATTGGCTGAGCGGACCCGGTCTTGGTTGTCAACAATCAACACCCCGTCGGTAAAAGCCGCAATCACCAAGGTGTTCACTTGCTGCTCCAAGAGTACGGCCGCTTGGCTTTGGCGCGCACGCATGCCTTCAACCGTCAACCGATGGGCCAGTTGGTTGGCCAAAATAGAAATCGCAAAATAACCCACCCCGCTGAGGGCGGCCTGGGCCAAGTGCATAGCGATATCGCTGCTATGGTCAAAGTAGTACCAAAGCGTTCCCAGCAGCAAACACAGGGTCGCACCGGCTGCAGTGCCCAAGGCCAACTGCAAAGTGCCCAAGATCGAGGCCAGCAAAATGGGCAGCGCCAACAGCGGTGTGTAGTTGATGTTGCCGCCTTGCATAAATTGCAAAGCAAAAAATGCCAAGACATCCATGCCGACCAAACGCATCCAAGACCCGTTAAAAGACGAGCCAATGAACCGCGGATTGCCAAAAATGCCCGTGGTCAAGGTACTGGCAAAGTACGCCAAGCTAATGGCAATAGGCCACCAGGTTTTGGAGGTGCCCAGCGCATAGAGCGTGAGCTGCATCACCACCAAGGCCATGCCGACGGTGAACCGGGCGGTCATAAAGCCTTGCCAGATGCGTGCGAATTCCCGCGTCGTACCTGGGTGCAAGGGGGGGGTCCAAGCCTGGCTGGATTTGAACCAACCGTTGGGCGTGCGCTGGGCGGGGGCTGCGGGCTTCACGTTGCGGCTTCGCTGTGTTGGCGGTGCTGCGCACTGCAATACAGCCCTTGCTTGCCGGGGGTGGCGTCTTTTTCAGGAAGGTGCACGCCACAACGGGCGCAGCGCACCATGGTGATGGGTTTGGCAACCGCTTTGGCGCGGGTGTGTGGGGTGCGCTGCTGGGTGCTTCGGCCATGGCGCCACTTCCAGAGCAGAACCATAAAAATGAAAAAAAGCAGCAAAAACTTCACTTGGCACGTCCTAAGATAATTTCCATCACAAACCGCGAACCCACGTAAGCCAATAGTAGCAAGACACAGCCTATGTACAAGAAGCGCAAGGCCCGTTTGCCCCGCCAGCCAAACTGCGCCCGCCCCGCTAACAAAATGGCAAACGTAAGCCAGGCTAACAGGGAGAAAACATTTTTATGGTCCCAGCGCCAAGCATGCCCATACACGATTTCGCCAAACAGCATGCCCACCACCAAAGTCGCACTCAACAGCCCAAACCCCACGCCCACGAACCGGTAGGTAAGCCGCTCCAAGGCCAACAAGGGCAGGCCCGTGGGCAGGTTGCTGGCCTGGCGCATGCGTTTTTCTGCACGCTGAATCAGCCAGCCATGGAGCACCGCCGTCCCAAACAGCCCGTAGCAGGCAACCGCCAAGCTCAGGTGCAGAGGCATCCAAAACGAGGCCGTATGGTGCAAAGCCCCCCCCGGAAACAGCCAAGCCAGCAACACAACGCCTGCGCCCAAGGCACTTAAACCCCAGTTTTCCAAAAGGGCGGGGTACAACTTGCTCTCTAAGTAGTAACTGGCAATCACCAACCACACCGTAATTGACAAGGCCGGTGCAAAGCCAAAGTGCCCCACACCGCTCCACACACTCCAACCCAGCACCATGGCATGCAAGAGCCAAGCGATCGGAAGGCCCAAGCGTTTGGGCGCAGCAGGCCCCTTAAAACGCACCGCTAAAGCGTCCCAAGCATAGGCCAAGGCGCTGAGCAAGGAGAGTATGGAATGTATCTGTGAGACACTGAGCAGAGGGCTGGATAAAATCATCGCTACAGTTTAGCGTTTTGCTAGTTGTTGGCGTTGTTCTGACGATCCACTTTGGACTACCAGTGCCGCGATCTTTACCTCACACACTTTATGGCCTCAGCACTTACAGACAAACTTAGCCGCCTCGTAAAAGAACTGCGCGGACAAGCACGCATTACCGAGTCCAATATTTCCGACATGCTGCGCGAGGTGCGCATGGCCTTGCTAGAGGCCGATGTCGCCTTACCCGTGGTGCGCGACTTTATTGCGCGTGTCAAAGAAAAAGCCTTGGGCACCGAGGTCCTAGGCTCCTTGCAGCCTGGGCAATTGTTGGTTGGCATCGTCAACCAAGAACTCGCACTCACCATGGGCGAAGGCATTAGCGACATCAACCTCGCGGCCCAGCCC
>JBIPME010000502.1:0-3559 GCA_044369275.1 Rhodoferax sp. | reverse complement strand
TCACTTGCAAACCTGCCAGGTTTTGCATCGGCGGGCTTTGGTGGCTCAGCAATAGTTGGGTGATGGCGCTGGCCGCAAGCGTCAGCGCCAGTGCGCGGCCTGGGCAGGCGTGCACGCCGCGTCCGAAGCTGAAGTAAGGGGGCGGCGCGCTTTGCAGTTGCAGCTCGCTGGCCAATGGGCGCCCTTGGGTATCGCGGTTGGCGCTGCCCAGCAAAAGCAACACCACTGATCCCGCAGGTAGGGGGGTGCCCTCCAATTCCGTGTCCCGCGTGACAAACCGCCGCGTGTTTTGAATGGGAGCGTCAAAGCAACAAACCGAATCCACGAGTGTGTGCACGCGGGCGGCCAGTTTGGACGCGTTCTTCCCCTCTGCGATAAGTGCGTCCAATAGCACAGGTCGCTGAATCAGCGCCACCCAGGTGTTGCCAATCAAACCTGCTGTGGCCTCATAGGTTTGCGACATCAGACCCACCAAATTGCACAGAACTGCTCGTTGGTCTTGCCAGCCGCAGGTGCCGGCATGCGCCAACACGCTGCGCAGCAACTGCCCCGCTTGCGGTTGTGATTGCGCAACCAGTGCGCCTAATCGATCCAGCAATGCCTGCGCCGATGTGCTGGCCGCAGTCAATTGGTCGGCGCTGCTCAACGGTGAGAGGCAGGCCACAAAGTCGCCCATCCATTGCACTACTTCTGGCCACTGCTCAGGTGCAAAACCCAAGAGTCCCGCCACAGTGGTGACCGGCACCTGAAACATGCCTGCGTTCAAGGCGTGGGCCAGTGCTTGGGCGCTGTCGGTGGCTGGCCTGTGCAAGCGGGCTTGCTGTGCGGCTCGGTGTGCCACATCGTTCAATTCCAATGTCGCTAGCGCAAGCTCCAACGCCAACTTGGGCTGGTTGTGGCGCGCGCCATCGTTCATGCGCACCAAATGGCCGAACACCTCGCCGGCAGAGCTCTGTGCAATCGCCAGCGGGACGGGGTCATGCGCCGGCCGCACGCTGAGATGCTGGTGGTGGAAGGCGGCCAGCACTGCAGACGCGGTGCTGGCGAGCCAGAGATGGAGTTTCGTGTCGTACACCAGCGCGTGCGTGTCCCGCAGCGTGGAGTACCACGGGTAAGGATTGGCATGGGTGGCGGCGGCAACCGCATGGGCGGGGGAGGCGTCAATGTTCATGATGAAATTGTCGACAGATTGGATTATTCTCACTTCGCCTATCATCAAACCATGCCCGCACACTCTCTTGCCAGTCACCCCGAATCCCTGCTATCGCAGGTAGCAGCCGCCATTGGTGAGCCGGCGCGCACCCGCATGTTGTGTTGCCTGATGGATGGCCACGCCCGCACGGCAACTGAGTTGGGCGTCGTGGCGCAAGTGTCGCCCAGTACCGCCAGCGTGCATTTAGCCAAACTGAAGGCCAGCCACTTGGTCGACATGGTGGCGCAGGGCAAGCACCGCTACTTTCGATTAAGTGGGCCGCAGGTTGGTACTGCGCTGGAGGCGCTGCTGGTGTTAGCCGGAGCCCCGTCTAAGCCCTTCGTGCCCGGCACCCCCAGCCGCCTTCGCGCAGCGCGCACCTGTTACGACCATTTGGCTGGCACTCTGGCCGTGGCCTTGCACGACCACTTTGTGCAGCAAGGCTGGCTGCAGCCATGCGGTACCAGCAAGCCCGGTGGCTACCAGCTCAGCATAAAAGGCGAAACGCATTTGGCGGCGTTGGGTGTGGATGTGCCGATGGTGCGGGCACAGCGGCGCCGGTTTGCCTACGCCTGCATGGATTGGAGCGAGCGCAAACCCCACATCGGCGGGGGGCGCTCGGCGCTGCGCTGCTGAATGCGTCGCTGGCGCATGGCTGGTTGCATGGTGATCTCGATAGCCGCGCCGTTTCGCTAACCGACAAAGGACGCCGTGCGTTTCAGACCCGCTTTGCCATCGACACCCAGGTGCTGTAGCGCGGGCCGAAGTGAGAGTTTCTACGCAAATACCAACGTCGGTTATGAAGCGACCAATACCCGAACCTCTATGTCCGCTTTGTGCCTCATGCTGCCGTTGCAGAAAGGGTGTCAAAGGCAAAGCGGGGATGCAAATGGGGGGCAGGACACGATATTGAAAAACGGATAGGAAATCCAACCACTGATCTCCCGGGCTTCGAAGCCTTCGAGTAGCCCTCGGCTGACAAAGGCGCGCAGCATGGTATTGACCGTGATTTTGTGCCGCTAAATTTGATGACGGGTTTTTTCGGGATGAATTTTGAAAACCATCCGCTTTGCATGCCGAGCAAGGGCTCTTGTGGGCCGAAATCGGTAGGGCTTGCGTCGGCTTGGGATTGCAGGTCTATTTTTGGCGCAAAAAACACATAGGCCATCGAGTCTAGTATTTCTCAGGCACCACCATGCTGTCGGGTACGGGATGGCGGATGTAGTCCGGGTTACGGACACGGGCAGGCAATTCAACGCCATCGTGCGTTATTTCATGGTAGTCAAAATGCTGCAAAAGATGGTCGATACAGTTGAGACGGGCACTCTTTTTGTCAACTGCTTGCACGACCCACCATGGCGCTTCGGGGATATGCGTTCTCTCGATCATGGTCTCTTTAGCGCGGGTGTAGTCTTCCCAGCGGCGACGGCTCTCCAGATCCATGGGGCTGAGCTTCCACTGCTTCAAGGGGTCGTGAATACGGCCTAAAAAGCGGGCGTGCTGCTCGTCATCGGTGATCGAGAACCAGTATTTGATCAAGGTCAGCCCACTGCGGACCAGCATCTTTTCAAACTCGGGTGCCGAGCGGAAAAACTCTTCGTATTCCTCGTCATTGCAAAAACCCATGACGCGTTCGACGCCCGCACGGTTGTACCAGCTGCGGTCAAACAACACGATCTCGCCTGCGGCGGGCAGGTGCGCTATATACCGCTGAAAATACCACTGCGTGCGCTCGCGGTCGTTGGGTGCAGGCAGGGCGGCCACGCGGCACACACGGGGATTTAAACGTTGTGTGATGCGTTTAATCACGCCGCCTTTGCCGGCTGCATCACGGCCTTCAAACAAGATGATGACACGTTGTTTGGTGGCCACGACCCAGTCTTGCAACTTGACCAGTTCACCTTGCAGCCGCAGCAATTCGCGAAAGTAATGCGCACCAGATGCCCCCTGTGTCAAACTAGTTGTCACCCCCTCTCTTAATGCGAATCATCCGCCAAAGCGACAGACATGAAACCCAAAGTACACCCCCAAGAATTCAGAGAACAAGCCCTACGCAAGCTGCGCGAGCGCGGCAACCGTACACAGCAAAACGTAGCTGATGAGCTCAACATCTCCCTGGCAACCCTGAAAGGCTGGCTACAGGCCAGCGCAAAAGCGGCAAACCCGTTGCCCAGCGATGTCCCCGCCATGGCTTGGGGGCCTGCGCAGCGCTTGCAAGCACTCAACGAGAGCCACGCCCTCAGTGGTGAGGCCTTGCACGCCTGGTGCCGCGAGCAGGGCCTCTATGCCCACCAACTACAGACTTGGCGCGATGCCTTCTGTGCCAGTACCGAACCCACGGCACGCGAAAGCCGGGGTGCCTTACGT
>JBIPME010000295.1:0-3564 GCA_044369275.1 Rhodoferax sp. | reverse complement strand
GCTTTCACCATTGGGGCTATTCCTTATGCAAGGTTTGCGCGTCTTGCTGCGTTAAATCGGTGAGGTCGCGGGCAATCGCGCTGGCAAGTTCGGCGTTGTTGAGTACCAAGGCAATATTCGAGGTCAAGCTGTCTCCGCCGGTGAGTTCGCAGACCCGGGCCAGCAAGAAGGGTGTGGTTTCTTTGCCGCCTATGCCCTGGGTTTGGGCCTCGCGCAGGGCTTGTTCAATGGCGCTGTCGATGGCGGCCCGTGGCATGGCGTGGGCTTGGGCAATGGGGTTGGCAATGACCATGCCGCCGGCCAGTCCCATGCGCCATTTGGCATGCAAAACACGGGCGATGGCCTGCGGGGAGTCCAGCCTGTAATCCACTTTGAACGCGCTGTCGCGGGTGAAAAAAGCGGGCAGGGCGTCGGTTTGGTAGCCCACCACGGGCACGCCATGCGTCTCCAGATACTCCAAAGTCAAGCGCAAATCCAAAATCGATTTGGCGCCCGCACACACCACGGCCACCTGGGTTTGGGCCAGCTCTTGCAAGTCGGCGGAGACGTCGAAACTCTCTGGCGCACCCCGGTGCACGCCGCCAATGCCGCCTGTGGCGAAGACGCGGATGCCCGCCATGGCCGCAATCACCATGGTGGCCGCCACCGTGGTCGCGCCGGATTGGCCAGCGGCCACGATGAAGGGAATATCGCGCCGACTGACCTTGGTCACGCCATGGCCAGCGCGCCCGAGTTGCGTGATTTCTGCCTGCGACAACCCCGCTTTCAGGCGTCCGTCCACAATGGCAATGGTGGCGGGCACCGCCCCTTGGGCACGCACCGTGGCCTCGACTTGCAGGGCGGTTTCTACATTTTTCGGGTAAGGCATGCCGTGCGAGATGATGGTGGATTCGAGCGCCACAATCGGTTGCTGTTGCGCCAGTGCGTGGGCAACTTCCGGGGCAATGTCTAAATAGGGCAAAGGGTTCATGGGGTCGCTTGAAGGTGTTGAAGAACGTTTGCGTGGTTTAAATCGCAAGAATTGGCAAATGTACTGGAAAGCGTAATCTCTGCGCAGCCCATGCCGTAGGCCACAGCCTCGGGCAGAGTGCACTGGCGCAGCAAGGCGGCCACAATGCCTGCCAACAGGGCGTCGCCGGCCCCGGTTGTGTTGACCACGGGCACGGTTTTGGCGGGCAAAAAGCCCGTTATCCCCTGTGGGTTGCACCAAGCCACGCCCTGCGCGCCCAGGCTGATGACGCAGTGTTGCACCCCCAGTTTGCACAAGGCCTGCGCGGCAAGCAGGGCGTCTGCGGGCGTTTGCACCGTTAAATCGGTCATGGCTTGGGCTTCGAGTTGGTTGAGTTTGAGCAAATGCAGGCCCGCCAAATGGCCCCGCGCGCGCCGGCATTTCACCGCAGAGACGGCTTCGAGCACGGTGGTGCGCGGTAGGCGCAGCAGCGCAGCCAGGGTGGCTTCGGGCAGGTTGCAGTCCAGCAGCAGCCAAGCATCGGGCTGTAAGGCCGCGCTGTGGCGTTGGTAAAAATCGGGCGTGAGTTGCTCTAAGATGCGCATGTCATTCACCGCCCAGGCCATATCGCCATCGGGTGCGTGTATCGCAAAGTAGCTGGCCGTGCGCTGCCCCGCCAAGCGCACCACGCAGCGCACGTCTACGCCCGTGGCCGCGGTGCGCGTGCGCAGCTGCTGGCCCAAGTCATCGTCCCCCACCACCGAGAGCAACTCCACGGGCACCCCCAGCCGGGCTAAATTTTCGGCAATATTGCGCCCCACGCCGCCGGGTGCAAATTCGACCGAGCCCAGCGTGGAGTCGTGGGCCACCAAAGGCGTGTAGGCGCGTGCGCACATGTCCATATTGGCCCCGCCTACGACCGTGACAAGCGCCGCGTGGCCTGGGTTGGGCTGCGGTGATTGCGGTTGCTGTGGTGTTTGTTCTGGTGTTGGCTGTGGTGGCGTTTCGCAGGAGGTCGAAGGGGGCATGTAAGCAGGGTGGGTGGTTGGCGCGGGGGCCGGGGGCTGGTGGGGCATAAGTGTGGGTTGGTGCGTTGGCATTTTAAGAGCGGGTCAACAGCGCCAGATTTGCCCCTCGGGCAGCAAGCCTGCAAAAAAGGGGCGACTTTGGTGGTCGTCAAAGGGTTCTGCCCGCAGCGGCAACGAAACAGACAGCGCCACGGCATTGCGCTGCCCCAGCCAAGCCGGGGTGTAGCGGAAATTCAGCCTCCCTTGCACCAAGCGCAAGGTGCCCACATGATCGGCAAAGAGCCAGACCTCCAGTTCATGCACCATCGTCAGATCCCTCCTCACGTTGCGCTGCGACGCCTGCCCCCGGCAAACCGCCTAAGGTAATTTCGCCACCCAAGGCTTCAATGACGCGCAGCACCTGTGCCAGTCGTACCGTGGGCTTGCCCGCTTCCAGTTCAACCACAAAGCGCACGCCCACCCCTGCCGCCAGGGCCAATTGCGGCTGCGTGAGCGCGAGTTGCTTGCGGGCGGTGCGGATCGCATCGCCCAATTGTTGGGGTGAATGAATGCTGGTCATGGTTTGTAAAATTTCCCGATCAGTAAATTTTGTGCTGAAATTCGCTTCAAGGCAAGGTGTATTTCCCGAACGGGAATTTTTATCCACTTCGAGTGCATGCCGCGCAAAAATTTCCCGTATGGGAAATTAATCTATGGGTTGGCTAGGCCATGCATCGCGCTATCTGCTCGGTGGCATCGCAGGCATGTTGCGCTTGAGTTGAGTACCGAAAAACAGTACCATCGACAGATGAAGCGCAAACACCAACGCACACTGGAGCTTATTTTTGCACGGCCGACGAGCGCCAATATCCCATGGCGCGAGATTGAAGCTCTGTTTGCAGAGCTGGGTGCGCAGGTGAGTGAGCGCGAGGGTAGCCGTGTCGCGGTGGTGTTGTTTGGCGAGGTGCGTGTCTTTCACAGACCGCATCCTTCGCCCGACACAGACAAGGGCGCTGTCGCAAGTATTCGCAAATGGTTGGAGCAACAAGGAGTAGTGCCATGAACATCATGACTGTTGACGGCTATAACGCCAAGATTGAATTTGACGAAGAGTTGGACCTGTTTCGTGGCGAAATTCTGGGCTTGAACGGAGGCGCAGATTTCTATGGTCAAAACCCTGGCGAACTGCGCGCAGAGTTCAAAAAATCATTGCAAGTCTTTCTGGCGGTCTGCCGAGAAAATGGAATTGAGCCGAAAAAACACTTTTCGGGCAAATTCAACCTGCGCATTTCGCCCGCTTTGCATGCGCAAATTGCCTTAACGGCGCAAGCCGAGGGCAAGAGCATCAACACGGTGGCACAAGAGGCCCTGCAATTTCGCGTGACGGTTTGATCGGCTGGAGGTCACCTGGGTGCGCAGCAAAGCTGGCTGCAAAAGGGGTTAAAAACTACCGTGTGCGAGTTGCTCTCGCAGCCATTGCAAACCCGTGTCCCGGTGGGCGCGTGCGTGCCAGATAAGTCGGTAGCCAAAGCGCAGGCTTTTTTCCGCAATAGGCAACACTGCAATGGCGTGTTGCGTGGTCCAAATGCGGGCCAAGCGTTCGGGCAC
>JBIPME010000294.1:0-3566 GCA_044369275.1 Rhodoferax sp. | reverse complement strand
CAATGCCTTTGAGGGTGAGGTAGTTATCGCCGCCGCCTGCGGTGAAGTCGTTGGTGATGACTTTGTAGGTTTTCGCTAGGTCAAAGCTGCCCCATTGGCTGTTGGCCAAGAACTCTAGGTTGCTGATGCGTGCGCCCTTGGCGCGGGTAATGTCCACGTCAAAGCGCAGGCCTGCGGTGTAGGGGTAAGCGCCCGAGCCGGTGCCGCCGGTGTTGCCCAGCATGGAGTCCACGCCGTCTTCGAGGGTGTCTTTGACTTGTTGGCCGGTCATGGGGATGCGCACCAGCACGTTTTTGAATGGCAGCAGGGTGTAGACCTTGCCCACGGTGATGGGGCCTGCGGGAATGTCGATGCGCACGCCGCCGCCGTTTTGCAGCGCAATGTCGGCACCGCCAAAGCTTTGGCCTTGGGCCAGGAAGGCTTGGGTTACGAGTTGCTGGATGTTGCCGCCGTGGGCGATGACGTTGGCGTCTTTGTTGCACACGTCGCCCAGGCTGGAGCGCGTGGTGTCGCTCTTGGCACCGACACCGGGCACGCGGCGCAGGCACAGGTTGTCTGCGGATTGGCCTGCGGTGACCGAACCCAGGGCGACTTTGGCATCGCTAAAGGGTTTGAGGGCTTGCACGGTGCTGGCCAGCGGGGTGGTGATGCGAAAGACGCCGGAGTTGTTGAGCGTTTGGGTGTACAGGGCCGCGTCGGCGGCGCTGGCGGCGGTGGTGCCTTCTTTGAAGCTGTTGCCCACGAGCACCATGGGCGCGCCGTTGCAGGTGCTGACGTTGCCACGGGCGTCAAAGTCGACTTGGAGTTTGCCAACCACGTAGCTGTATTGCCAGGCTTGGACCACGCAGACGGTGTTGCCGCCCAGGTCGGTCAAGCGGGTGGGGTAGGCACCTTCGGGGCTGAGGCCGAAGGGTTTCATGCTGTCGGGGCCGAGCAGGGTGTGGGAGTCGCCGCCCACAATGACGTCTACACCGCGCAGTTTGCGGGCGAGTTGGGTGGTGTCTACGTCGTAGCCGACGTGGCTCATGAGGATGATTTTGTTCACGCCCAGGCTTTGCAGGCGGTCGATGCTGTTTTGCGCGCCGGTGACTTCGTCGCTGAAGTTGGTGGTGGCGTCAGGACGGGAGGCGTTTTTGGTTTTCTGTGACACGGTGACACCGACCACACCAATTTGCTGGCCGCCACGCACCAAGATGGTGTAAGGGGCAAATTGGCCTGCAATGGGCGAGGTGCTGCTGGTGCTGAGGTTGGAGGAGAGCAGTGGCGTTTTGCACTGCTGGGGGTTTTTGTGCAAAAAGCCTATGAATTTGGCCAGGCCCGCATCGCCGGAGTCGAATTCGTGGTTGCCAAAGGTCATGGCGTCAAAGCAGACGCTGTTCATGGCGGTGGCGTCGGCTTGGCCTTCGCTTTGGGTGTAGTAGAGGTCTCCGGTGAGGGCGTCGCCCGCGTGGAGCTTGAGCACGTTGCTGCTTTTGCTGGCCTCTTCGTTGATGGCAGCCGCCACGCGGGCAAACCCGCCCAGCGGCACGGTGACCGATTTGCTCACGCCTGCGGTGTTGTTGAGCTTGAGGGTGGTGCTTTCTTCGTCCAGGTGGGAGTGGTGGTCGTTGATGTGCAGCAGCGTCAGGCTCAGCGGCTCGCCGCTGGTGAAGTTGCTGTTGCTACTGCCGCCACAAGCGGCCAGTACGGTGGTGAACAAGGCCGCCAATAACCAGGGGCTGCGCTGGCGCGCGGTGCCCAACACGCTGGAGCGGAACGAAACATCACTTTGCATAAATAGTTTTCCTGAAAACAACGAAATAAGAGTTCGCTATTAGAAGGTTTTTTTATTGCAAATTGATGAAACATGCGGATGGATTGGCGTGGATCAGCCTGGATCGGCCTGAATCGGCATTCGCAGCGGGGCCCGTGCGCACGGATTCGGGCGGGTCAAACGGTGCGATGCAGGCCCACCCGCCATAGCGCACCGCCCCGCACCGCACCGCTACCCCGCCGCCGAGCATTACTCTGCATTGGATTACTCTGCATTGCGCTGCACTAGCCCGCATAGCGCTGCCGTAGCCTACGCCCTGCGCAGCGGCCTGCCGCATTGCATACGGGCACGCAGCCGCACCCAAAAACGCCCTCCTCCAGCCCCCGCCCCACCCTCTACGCACTGCGGCGCAGCGGCTCGGTGGGGGTTTCGGCGAACTGCGCCAGCAGTTGCTGCCACTGGGGCAAGGCGGTGGCCAAGTGGCGTTGTTTGACGTGGCCAAAGCCGCGAATGTGCTCGGGCACTTTGGCAAAGGCCAGGGCTGCGGCGAGGTTGTTGGGGTGCAAGGCGGGCAGCAGCGAGACGATGGCGGCTTCGTACTGGTCGACGAGTGCGCGCTCTTGGCGGCGCTCGGCGCTGTAGCCAAACACGTCCAGCGGCGTGCCGCGCAGAAATTTCAGGCTTGCTAGCAAGCGAAACACGGGCAGCATCCAAGCACCTAGCTGGATTTTTTGGGGCACGCCTTGGGCGTTTTTGCGTGCAAAAAGGGGCGGGGCCAGGTGGTAGCGCAGGGTGTAATCGCCCTCGAAGCGGAGCTTGATTTGGTTCAGAAATGCGGGGTCGGCATGCAGGCGGGCGACTTCGTATTCGTCTTTGTAGGCCATGAGTTTGAACAGGTAACGCGCCACGGCCATGGTCAATGGCAGCGGGGCTGGCGTGTTGGTGTTGGTGTTGCCGTCGGCGGGGCCAGACGCGGGTGCGCGGGCCTGTAGCGCCTGTTCTGCGGCGCGGACTTTGTCTACCAAGGCGGTGTAGCGCTGGGCGTAGCGGGCGTTTTGGTACTGGGTTAAGAAGGCTGCGCGGTGTTGTACCAGTGCTGCCAAGGCGGTGGTGGCATTGGTGGCATTGGCGGTGGTGCGGGGGGTGAAGTGGATGACTTGGGCCGGGCGCATGGCTTGTTGCACGCTGGGCCAGTCGAGCGCGGCTTTGCGCCCCCAGGCAAAGGCCTGTTGGTTGCGTGCGACCGCGGTGGCATTGAGTTCAATGGCGCGCAGCAGGGAGTCGAGCTGCAAGGGAATCCAGCCCTTTTGCCAGGCAAAGCCGAGCAGGGTGAGGTTGCTGTAGATGCTGTCGCCCATGCACTGGGTGGCAACGGCCTCGGCATCGAACACGCCCAGGTCGCTGGGGGAGACGGCGCTGGCGATGTCGGCCATGCATTGCGCACCGGGGTTGTGCCAGTTGGCGTCGCGCACAAAGGCCGCCGTGGGGGCGCTGTGGCTGTTCAGGGCGACGTGGGTGCGCCCGGGGCGCATGCGCAGCAGGGTTTCTTTGCCTGCGGTGACGATGGGGTCGCAGCCGATGATCAGGTCCGCACAGGCCATGCCCACGCGGGTGGTGCGGATGTCGTTTTGGCGCTCGGCAATGAGCACGTGGCTCCAGGTGGCACCGCCTTTTTGCGCCAGCCCCCCGGCATCTTGGGTGACCACGCCCTTGCCTTCGATGTGGGCGGCGTAGCCCAGGAGCTGGCCAATGGTGATGACGCCGGTGCCGCCAATGCCTGCGACCACAATGCCCCACACGCCCGTGGGGGTCT
>JBIPME010000293.1:0-3573 GCA_044369275.1 Rhodoferax sp. | reverse complement strand
CTTGGCCGCAAAGACTTCCGGGGTGTATGGCGCGATAGTCAGGGCGTAAACAGGCGAAAGGGCTGCACAAAAGGCAAACGCCAACAGCGATAGAGATTTTTTCATTTCATTTCCTTGAAGTTAAGTTGGGTTAACAGCCTGCGCGCAGCTGTTAACGACCGTAAGAGGCAATACCAAACGGGTTGGTTCCTGCCGTCAAGGCCTTGTCCACACTTAAAAGGCCTGATGCATCCACCTTGTACGTGGTGACTTGGTTGGCCGTTGGCCCGGAATGGCTGACAAACAAGCGGTTGCCTTGGGTGGTGCTGACGACGTTGTGCGGCGTATTCACATTGATGTCCAGTGCCGGCCCGCTCAGCGCTTTGTTGCTGGTATTCAAGGAATACAGCTGCTTGCCTGGCAAATTGGTCATGAACACAAAGCGACCATCGGGGCTAGGGATAATGCCATGCGTGCCGGGCAAGTTCAGCTGGTAATCGGTGCTCAGGTCACGCCCAAACACAAACAAGCCACCCGATTGGTTGGCCACATACAGCTTTTGGATACCCTCTACAAAGTACAGGTGCGGATCTTCTCCCACGTTGGCTTCATTCACCTGCGCCAGCGTTTTTGCATTGAAGCCCAGCACCTTGTCGGCAGCGTTGTCGATCAGCAAGGAGACATACGCGGTATTGCCATCGACCGTCACAAAAACGTCGTGCGGTTTGTTGGGCAGCGTAATCGTGCGCACCGTCCGGTCGCTGAGCTGGATGACCGAAATGCTGTTGTCAACATCGTTCACCACCCAAAGCTGTTCGCCCTGCCCATCGGCCCACATGTGAAACACACCGCGCCCACATCCACCGAAGCCTCGACCGCAAAAGAGCTTGGATTGATGATGTGCACCTTGTTCTGCGCACGGTCGCCCACGTACAAACGGTCGGTCTTCTTCACAAACACGGCGTACATCGGCTCTGTGCCAGGCAGGGCCACGGTGCGCGACACCGACTGGGTGCTGGCGTCAATAAAGGTCAGATTGGCGCTGCCACGGTTGGTCACCACCACGGTCTCGCTCTCAATTTGAATAGGCGATGATGATCCGCCGCAGCCGATCAACAGTGCAGGAATCGCTGCAAGTAAAAAAAAGTTTTTTCATGATTTCATAGCTCCAGATTGGTCATTTACAAGAAGGGTTAAGTAGTAGCAGGCGCAAATGCTTCCCATGCGGCAAGCGCCTCCGAGGTGTACATCAATGCAGGTCCACCGCCCATGTAGACACACACGGTGAGCGTTTCTTCCAGCTCCTCGCGGGTGCAACCCAGACGGTGCAAGGCCTTGACATGAAAACCAATGCAACCCGAGCAACGCTGGGTCACCGCAATGGCGACAGCCATCAGCTCTTTGGTTTTTTCGGTTAACGTGGCTGTGGCCATCGCGGCGCTAGCCAGCTGTCCAAAACCCTGCATGGCAGCAGGCTGCCCTTTGCGCAAGGTGTTGAGCGATTGGCTGATGTTCCCTATCAGGGTGGGGTGATCGAATGTACTCATGTAGCTCCTTGGGGGTAGTAACGAACAGCAAGGCTTTGCCGCTGCGGCACCTGGTACGCCATAGGCACCGCTAAAGGTAGTTCGTTCGGATGCCGAAAAAAGTTACAAAATGGCAAAAAAAATGCTTCAAACTAATGATCAGCGCTAGCGGCCTGAGGTGCAACGCGTCCACTTTGGCTTTGCCGGATGGTTGGCCTTGAGGAAAAGGGGGTTACAGCTAGTTTGACATAGGGGTCTGTGGGCGCCACAACAGTGCGCTAACCTCAGTCAGTCGAACGTCTGCGGCTTGACGCCAAAGATGACTGCGCCGCAATACAAGCTCTGAGCCATTGCAAGCCGGGGTCTTTGTCAGTCTGGGTGTGCCAGTACATGGCCACCTCAAAGTCTGGAATGGCGATCACCGGCTTCACCACAGACATGTGCTGGGGCAATTGCATTCCATGGAGCAAGCGCGCAGGCACGTTAAAAGCCCAATGCGCTGCGCAGGCCAATTCAATGGCGCTTGCAAAGCTGCGTGCTCGGCAGGCAATATGGCGTGGGTAGGGGTTGAGCCGTGCGTCCACCAGATTGGGCTCGGGCTCATCGGTTGTCAGCACCACATGGTGCAGTTTCAGATAGCGGTCACGCGTCAACGGCAGGGCTGCGGTGGGTACGAGGGTCATAAAGGTCTCGCGCAACAAAACCTTGCGCTTGGCCCAAGGGTAAGTACCGTCTGGCGAGAGCAGGACCAACTCGGCCACCTGGTTTTCCAGGGCACCTAAACCCAGATCACCCCCGTTGAACAAATGCAGTCGCACACTTGGTGCACTGCGGCGCAGCTGTTGCACCAAGGGTGCCAAGAACACCGTGATTTCATAGTCCGTACAGGCAATACGAAAAGCACGTTGGCTGGTGCGTGGATCGAAAACCGCTGGGCTACTGAGCTGGTGGATGCGCTGCAAGATGGCATCCAACTCAGGTGCCAGCGCCAAGGCCCGGTTGGTAGGCACCAAGGTCCGGCCCACGGGGGTCAGCAGCGGATCGTCAAAGGCTTGCCGCAAACGTGCCAAGGAGCGGCTCATGGCCGATGCGGTGACCCCACAGGCGACAGCGGCTGACGCCACTTGGTTGTGCCTGAGCAGCATTTGTAGGGCAATCAGCAGGTTTAGATCCAAGCCTGCAGCTTCAATTTTGCGCATTTTAGGATTGCGTTGTGTGCATGATTCATTTTATTTTATGGTTTTAAACTCATGCCTTTACAACCATTTGGAGGCGTTATGAAAGCTGTTTTTTTAACCTGTATCGCAGTCGCCAGCGCTATCGCGGTGACTGCACCGCTGCACGCGCAGACCAATACCACCGAAGCCAACAAGAAAATCGTGGTCGATTTTTTTGACCTTGCTTTTACCCAAAGAAAACCCACGGAAGCGGCATTGAAGTACATCTCGCCTACCACCTACATCCAACACAATCCGCAGGGTAAAGACGGGCGTGATACGTTCATCAATGGCTTTGCCAAATACGTGGAAAAAGGCACTCTGCGCTGCACCATCAAACGCACTATCGCGCAGGATGACCTGGTGGCCGTGCACAACCATTGTGTAGACAACCCCGCCGACCCCAAAGACCGTGGCACTGCCTACGTCGATATTTTCCGGGTGCAAGGCGGCAAGATTGTGGAACACTGGGATGTGGGCCAACCGGTGCCGGAAAAATCTGCAAACAACAACACCATGTTTTGAGTGCCTAGGCTGGCGCCTGCCAAGCTGCGCACAGATCCTGCAAATGCCAAAGCCAAACGCCCGGCCCACTACCTGTGGGGGGGCGTCCATTGCCCGCATTTACGAGGCGGTCCCCGCTCCTGTGTCCGATTTGTGTTGGGCCAATGCGCAAGGCGGTGAGGGACGGGAGTCAGTGCCACACTGAGACGAGGCAGCACAAGCCGCACCGCACTTCGAGGTTGATCAGCGCATCAGCTGCTAAGTAATGACAACAGCGAGACGCGCATCGCTGCGGGGCGGGCTGCGACTCACACCGCCCAAGATGACGCAAGCCGACACCACGCGGG
>JBIPME010000015.1:0-11187 GCA_044369275.1 Rhodoferax sp. | reverse complement strand
CTTGTGCCCAAGCCCGGCGAAGCGCTGGCTAAGAAAGCCGTGATTGACGCTATTCTTGCCAAGCACAACACCGCCACTGCGAGCCGCCGCTTTAACGCTGTGCTGGCCACCGCCAGCATCAACGATGCCATTGAATACCACGCACTGTTCAAAGAAGCACAGGCTGCCAAACATGCCGCTGACCCCAGCTTTGTGCCGCTGAACATTGCCTGCGTGTTTTCACCGCCCGCCGAGGGCAACGCCGATGTGCAGCAAATTCAAGAAGACCTGCCGCAAGAAAAGCTTGACAACCAGGTCGACCCCGACAGCAAAAAAGCCGCGCTCCAAGCCATCTTGGCCGACTACAACACCCGCCTTGGTAGCAACCACAGCTTGGGCGAGTTCGACCTGTATTACCAAGACGTTCAAAAGCGCATCAAAGACCAGCAGTGGCCCAACGCCGACTACCCAGCCGCCAAGAAGATTGACATCACCATCGTGGTGGACATGCTCTTGACCGGCTTTGACAGCAAATACCTCAACACCCTGTACGTGGACAAAAACCTCAAGCACCACGGCTTGATACAGGCGTTCTCGCGCACCAACCGCGTGCTCAACGGCACCAAGCCCTACGGCAACATCCTCGATTTTCGCTACCAAAAAGACGCGGTCGATGCCGCCATTGCACTGTTCTCGGGCGAGAAGAGCGATGCCAAAGCCCGTGAGATTTGGCTCGTAGACAAAGCCCCCGTCGTCATCGAAAAGCTTCAAAGCGCTGTGCAGGCGCTGCAAGACTTCATGCAAACCCAAGGCCTGCCTTGCACGCCCGAGGCCGTGCCGCAGCTCAAGGGTGACGATGCGCGTGCCGGCTTCATCAAGGCCTTCAAGGATGTGCAACGCCTCAAAATCCAGCTCGATCAATACACCGATCTCACCCAGGACGACGCCGCTGCCATCGAGCAGATACTGCCCAAAGAAGCCCAGCAAGGCTTCAAAGGCGTGTACATCGAAACCGCGCAGCGCCTCAAGGCGCTGCAGAGCAATGCAGGCGAAGGCGAAGGTAGCGCCACCACCGACGCGGTGGACCAACTCGACTTTGAATTTGTGCTGTTTGCCAGCGCCGTCATTGACTACGACTACATCGTGGGCCTCATGTCGCGCTTCTCTAGCCAAGCGCCGGGCAAGCAGAAGATGAGCCGCGAAGCGCTGATTGGCCTCATCAGCGCCGACGCGAAGTTTATGAACGAGAAGGGCGACATTGCGGCCTACATTGCCACCCTCAAGGTGGGCGAAGGCTTAAGCGAAGCGTCTATCCGCGATGGCTACGCCCGCTTCAAAAAAGAAAAAGACAGCGCCGAGCTGGCCGCCACAGCCACCCAACACGGCTTGGCGCCTGCCGCACTGCAAAACTTTGTGGATGGCATTTTGCAGCGCATGATTTTTGACAGCGAAGCCCTGACCGACCTCATGGCCCCGCTGGACTTGGGCTGGAAAGCTCGCGCCCAAGCTGAAACCGCGCTGATGAAAGAGTTGACACCTTTGCTCAACAGACGCGCCGGAGAGCGTGAAATTTCGGGCTTAAGGGCCTATGAACACTGACCCCCTGCGCGAAAACCACCGCGTTGAGCTCAAGCGTGAGCTCACCCCCGAGCTCGACCTAGAAAAAGAAGTCGTCGCCTTTCTCAACAGCCACGAAGGTGGCTTTATCTACATCGGTATCGACAAAACCGGCCAGCGTGTGGGTGTGGCCGATTTGGATGGCGACATGCTCAAGGTCAAAGACCGCATCAAAAACAACATCAGCCCATCGGCCATGGGCTTGTTTGATGTGCTCGAAGAAGAGGCCCCACAGGGCGTGCGCTGCATCAAGCTCATCGTGGCAAGTGGCAGCGAAAAACCCTACGCCAAAAAGAAATACGGCCTCAGCGAGAAGGGCTGCTTTATCCGCGTGGGCAGCGCCGCCGAGCCCATGCCCACCGCCATGATCGAGCGGCTCTTTGCCAACCGCACCCGCAACTCGATTGGCAAAATCAAGGCGCACCGCCAAGCCCTGAGCTTTGAACAGCTGCGCATTTACTACGAAGAAAAGCGCAAACCCTTGGGCCGACAGTTCAAAACCAACCTAGAGCTCACCACCGACGACGGCGCGCTTAACTACGCTGCGTATTTACTGGCCGACGAAAACGGCATGTCTATCAAAGTGGCCAAGTACCAGGGCAAAAACCGGGTGCACCTGAGCGAGAGCAACGAATACGGTTACTGCTCACGCATCAAAGCCACCAAAGCCGTGCTCGACAAGCTGGAGCTGGAAAACAAAACCGCCAGCACCATCACCGCCAAAGAGCGCATTGACGTGCGCCTGTGGAGCCCCGTGGCCCTGCGCGAGGCGGTGATCAATGCCATCGTCCACAACGACTACAGCCGCGAAGCGCCGCCCAAGTTTGAAATCTTTGCCGACCGCATCGAAATCACCTCGGCCTGCGCCTTGCCCGAAGGCTTGACCCCAACTGAATTTTTTGAGGGCTACTCCATCCCGCGCAACAAAGAGCTGATGCGCGTCTTCAAAGATTTGGAGATGGTGGAGCATTTGGGCTCGGGCCTGCCGCGCATCACCGAGTTCTATGCGCCAGAGTGCTTTCGCTTCACCGAGAACTTTTTGCGCATCACCTTTGCGGCCAGTGGGCCGGTGCATGAAGAAGAGGTGACCGAACAAGTAACCCCGCAAGTCGAGGCCCCAGTCGAGGCCCCAGTCGTCTTGACAGACACCGACCAGAAAATTCTGAACGCACTGACGGTCAAGCCTCTGGGCCGCAGCCCATTGCTGGGTGCACTCGGCTACAAGCAAGCCACCGGCAACTACAAGGCTGCCATGACCAAACTGCTGCAAGCCCGATGGATCGAATACACCCTGCCCGACAAACCCAACAGCCGCTTGCAGCAATACCGCCTGACCGCACAAGGAAAGGCCATGTTGAAATGAATGAACAGAAAAAATTAGTGCCCAAGCTGAGGTTTCCTGAGTTTCGGGGCACAAAAGGATGGATGGTATCCCCGCTCGGAGAGCTCGGCGCAATAGTGACTGGTAAGACACCGAGCACGACAGAAGATGATCTTTGGGGCGGCGAGATTTTTTTCATTACCCCCACCGACATCACAGACGACAATAAATATCAGCGGATGACTCAGCGAACAGTCGTCGAAACTTCCGGAACAAAAGTTCTCCCCCCGGGTAGCGTCCTATACACCTGCATTGCTTCAATCGGAAAGATGGCGCTGACTGTTGTTCCATCTGTTACCAATCAACAAATCAATGCAGTTGTGCCAAACGGCAAGACAGCGAAAGAGTACGTCTACTACTCGCTGGCCAAGCTTACGCCTTGGATCAAATCCATTCCGGCAACCTCCACTTTGCCGATCATCAACAAGACTCAGTTTTCAAGCTTCATAATTCCGCACCCTGAAGACAAAGCCGAACAACAAAAAATCGCCGACTGCCTGAGTTCACTGGACGAACTGATCGCCGCACAAGCCCGCAAAGTCGAAGCCCTCAAAACCCACAAAAAAGGGTTGATGCAGCAACTCTTCCCTCGCGAAGGCGAAACTCAACCGCGTTTGCGGTTTCCTGAATTTCAGGATCTGGGTGAATGGAAGCAAAAGACGCTTGGAGAAATTGCAGACATCAAGTCCGGTTCAACTCCGTATAGGGCCAATGATGAGTTCTTCGCTGGCGGCACGATTCCGTGGGTTAAAACAACGGACTTGAACAACTCATTCATCACTGAAACGGAAGAGCAGATCACACCGAAAGCCAAAGCCAGATTAAATCCAGTGGGGTCTGTTCTTGTCGCAATGTATGGCGGCTTTAACCAGATCGGCAGAACAGGTTGTTTAAGCGTCGCAGCGGCAACGAATCAGGCGATTTCTGTCTTGCAATTTCATCACCAGAACGCTTTACCCGCTTATGTCCTGGCTTGGTTGAATTCTAAGGTCGAAGACTGGAAGCGAATCGC
Source organism: Rhodoferax sp. (assembly GCA_044369275.1). Lineage (GTDB taxonomy): Bacteria > Pseudomonadota > Gammaproteobacteria > Burkholderiales > Burkholderiaceae_C > Allorhodoferax. Next base: position 7,198 of record JBIPME010000015.1, on the reverse strand, counting down.
CAGCAGTAGCCGCAAAGACCCAAATATCACTGGTGCAGATGTTGCAAAGTTTCCGATTAACTTGCCGGGTATTCCTGAGCAGCAGCGAATCGCCGACTGCCTAACCGCCTTCGATGATCTCATTACCGCCGCCACCCAAGAATTCAACACCCTCAAGACCCACAAAAAGGGATTGATGCAGCAGCTCTTTCCCTCATCAGAGGCTCTGGAGTCATGAGCGGGGTGAAGCCGAAGATTCACCGCTTTACCGATCTAAAGCGGCTTGTGACCCGATTGCGGGATGACCTGAATGGCGGTGATCAGGACTTTGTACTGCTCTACGCCTATAACGGCACAGGCAAGACACGCCTGTCAATGGCATTCAAGGATGCGGACAAACGAAAAAACAAGGGCCAGCCCGACACGCTTTACTTCAACGCCTTCACAGAAGACCTGTTCTCATGGGACAACGATCTAGAGAAAGACAGCGAGCGGCGTCTGCACATCAACACCGACTCAAAATTCTTCAAGGTCCTGAAGGAACTGACCTTAGATGAGCGCATTGGTCACTATTTGGCACGCTACGCAGACTTTTTGTTTGACATCAACTACGACGAATGGACCGTCAGCTTCCGCAAGGGGGAGGCCCGCCACATCAAGGTGTCACGAGGTGAAGAAAACATTTTCATTTGGTGTTTGTTCATGGCTATCTGCGAACGGGTGATTGACGGGGCTCAGTCGTACCAGTGGGTGAAGTACATCTATATCGATGACCCGATTACCTCATTGGATGACAACAACGCCATTGCTGTGGCCAGTGACCTGGCCAAGCTGCTGCATAAAGCCAAAAACAGAACCAAGCGTGAACTCCGAAAGACGAATGGACCTAAGGATGAAGCGGCAACGGAGATACAAGTTGCTGCGCCCATCAAGGCAGTGGTTTCGTCACACCATGCCCTATTCTTCAATGTGGTCTGCAATGAACTGAAAATCGATAAGCACAAAAAATACTTTTTGCATCGACCCGATCGAGGCACGGCCTACACCTTGCGCGCAACAGACGAGACGCCATTTTTTCACCATGTGGCCATGTTGGCGGAGCTTCAAAAAGCCGCACACAGCGGTAAGTTGTTCACCTTTCACTTCAACATCCTGCGCAGTATTTTGGAGAAGACCGCCACATTCTTTGGGCGCGATGATTTTTCAGCTTGCATTCATGGCCTTGAGGATTCCGAACTGTTTGCCCGTGCGCTCAATTTGCTGAGCCACGGCAAATATGACATTTACCAACCTATGGAAATGGTGGATGACAACAAGAAGCTGTTCCGCCAGATCTTGGATGCTTTTTTAGATCGCTACAAATTCTCTTTGCCAGAGATTTTTGGGCGTGCGCCTAAAGATGCCAATGGAGTCGTACCTGCATGATGTCTTCAAGGTCAACGTACATGCAATCAGTTGTCAAGGATTCCTTGACAACTGTCGCGCACGAGAACCGTCAAGGAGTCCTTGACAGTTCAAGCCTCAGAGCCTTGGTAGCAACTACCGAGAAATCCTCGGCAGTTCACAGCGTACAAAGGGAGACCAATGACCCCCAAAAACCAAAAACCATCTAAGGCCCCCGTGGCCCAAGCCGAAGGTATTACGCCTTTGCTTGGCCGCCTACGCCAACTCATTGCCGACTCTCGCCAGCAAGTGCTGCGTGCGGTGGACGTGGTGCAGGTGCAAACCTACTGGCACATTGGGCAGCACATTGTGGAGTTTGAACAAGGCGGAGCGCAGCGGGCAGCCTATGGGCGGGGCTTGCTGGTGCAGCTGGGGCAGGCGCTGTCTGCTGAATTTGGGCGGGGGTTTGATGCCACCAATTTGCGCCATATGCGGGGCTTTTACTTGGCTTTCCCAATTCGCGACGCAGTGCGTCGCGAATTGAGCTGGACCCACTACCGCCTGCTGCTGCGGGTGGACAGCCCAGAGGCCCGCCAGTGGTACGTGAATGAGGCGGCCACCCAAAACTGGAGCACGCGGGCGCTAGAGCGCCAAATTGGCAGCCTGTATTACGACCGCTTGCTGCTCAGCCAAGACAAAGCGGCGGTAAATGCCGAGGCAATAGCCAACATGGCCACGCTCGATGACTCACCACGGGCTTTTGTGCGCGACCCTGTGATGCTGGAATTTTTGGGCTTACCCGATACGGGGCGCTTGCTAGAGGCCACGCTGGAAACCGCGCTGATGGACAAGCTGCAACAGTTTTTGATGGAGCTGGGCAAGGGCTTTGCGTTTGTGGCCCGTCAGCAGCGCATCAGCACCGAAACGCAAGACTTCTACATTGATCTGGTGTTTTACAACTACCTGCTCAAATGTTTTGTGCTGATCGACCTGAAAGCCGGGCCGCTGACGCACCAAGACGTGGGGCAGATGGACATGTATGTGCGCATGTACGACGACCTGCGCCGAGGCGAAGGCGACAACCCCACGGTGGGCATTTTGCTGTGCGGTAGCAAAGACCAATCGGTGGCACGTTACTCGGTGCTCAACGGCAGCGAGCAATTGTTTGCCAGCAAATACCGTTTGATTTTGCCCAGCGAGGAAGAGCTGCGCCTTGAGCTGCAGCGCGACCGCCAAGCCATTGAAGAACACAAAAACTTGAGCATTGAAGACGACACCCCATGACTGAACACAACCAAAAACAACTGGGCAAAACGCTGTGGGCCATTGCCGACCAACTGCGCGGCGCTATGGACGCAGACGACTTCCGCGACTACATGCTGTCGTTCCTCTTCTTGCGCTACCTGTCTGACAACTACGAGGCAGCGGCCCAAAAGGAGCTGGGCAGTGATTACCCCAAAGTAGACGCTGACGCCCAGCAAGTGCCGCTGGCGGTTTGGTACGCCGCCAACGCAGACGATTTGCCTGCGTTTGAAAAGCAGATGCGCCGCAAGGTGCATTACGTCATTCAGCCTGCGCACCTGTGGAGCAGCGTGGCCAACATGGCCCGCACGCAAGACGGTGAGCTGCTGAACATGCTGCAAGCGGGTTTCAAGTACATCGAAAACGAATCGTTCGAGAGCACGTTTGCAGGGTTGTTCTCCGAGATTGATTTGGGCTCTTCCAAGTTGGGCAAGGGCTACCGCGAACGCAATGCCGTGCTGTGCACCGTGATTCAAAAAATTGCCGAAGGCTTGGCCGACTTTTCGACCGACATTGATGCGCTGGGTGACGCCTATGAATACCTGATTGGCCAGTTCGCCGCAGGCTCGGGCAAGAAGGCGGGCGAGTTTTATACGCCGCAGCAAATTTCGGACATCTTGTCTACTATCGTGACCCTAGACAGCCAAGAGCCCAAGACCGGGCATAAACAGCGGCTAGAGAGCGTGATGGACTTTGCCTGTGGCTCGGGTTCGCTGTTGCTGAACGTGCGCAAGCGCATGGGGCCGCACGGCATTGGCAAGATTTACGGCCAAGAGAAAAACATCACCACCTACAACTTGGCCCGCATGAACATGCTGCTGCACGGGGTGAAGGACACCGAGTTTGAAATCTTCCACGGCGACACACTGACCAACGAGTGGGACAAGCTGCGCGAGCTGAACCCCGCCAAGAAGCCATTGTTTGACGCCATCGTGGCCAACCCACCGTTCAGCCTGCGCTGGGACGCCAGCGAGGCCATGGCCGACGATGTGCGCTTTAAAAACCATGGCTTGGCGCCCAAGTCAGCGGCAGACTTTGCCTTTTTGCTGCACGGCTTTCACTTCCTCAAAGACGAAGGGGTTATGGCGATCATCTTGCCGCACGGTGTGTTGTTCCGTGGCGGCGCAGAGGAGCGCATTCGCACCAAGCTGCTCAAAGACGGGCACATTGATACCGTCATTGGCCTGCCGTCGAACCTGTTTTATTCCACTGGCATTCCGGTGTGTATCTTGGTGCTCAAGAAGTGCAAGAAGCCAGACGATGTGCTGTTCATCAACGCGGCGGAGCACTTTGACAAAGGCAAGCGCCAGAACCAGCTGAGCCAAGCGCACATTGCCAAGATCATCAAGACCTACCAGTTTCGTGAGGAAGAGGCGCGCTATTCGCGCCGCGTGGAGATGGCCGAGATCGAGAAGAACGATTTCAACCTGAACATCTCGCGCTACATCAGCACGGCGGTGGCAGACGCCGAGATTGATTTGTCGGCAACGCATGCCGCGCTGTTGAAGATTGAAAACGACATTGCCGCAGCCAAGGCCAAGCACAACACGTTTTTGACAGCGTTGGGCTTGAAGCCCCTGCCCTAACGAGATAAACAACCCGCCCGATCATCTCACCCCATGGCTTGAAGCAACACCCTCTTGCCCCTGGGCTGGCAGCGCAACTTGCTGGGTGGCCTGACGATTGTCAGGTTTGGGCGAGTGGTTACCTGGTTTTAAGCTTTAACTTGGTGGTAGATAAAGGCCGCATGGGTGCCGCCGCCTTGTCCCACGGCGATTTGAATGTTCAGGTGGGCCATGGCTTCTAAATAGCGTGCGCAACGCAAGGGCCCAGCATCGACGGGCGCAAACCCCATGTCGGTAGCCAAGGCCATTACCGTGGCTTTGGCTTGGGCATCGTCCGAGGCCACGAATGCAGAAATGGTGTGGCCTGCGCGGTCATGTTGGGAGCGTGGCATGACATCCGCAAAAATGGTGTTAAAGGCTTTAACCAGCCGTGCTTGGGGTGCTTGTTGCGCAATGGTTTCGGCTGCGGAATTCTCCGCCCCCAGCACCAGCGGCGACCAGTCTGCGTTGAGCGGATTGGTGCAGTCCACGACAATTTTTTGGTGCAATGCGGTGCCTAGGGCAGAGAGCACCTCGTGTGTTGCGCTGTAGGGAATGGCCAGCATCACGATGTCGGCTTGTTGCGCACCCTCTTGAAAACTGCACGCCGTATAGCCCGCCAACGCACTGCTGCCTGTGCGTGTGCAAACCAAAACTTGGTGCCCCGCCTCTTGGATTAACTGGCTCAGGCGTGCGCCCACATTGCCATCGCCAAATACTGCAACTTTCATAAATAACTCCTTTAGGTATCTATCCATAGATAGATTTGGTTTAAAAAAAATGCACGAATGCATTGCGAGAAAAATCAGTGTTCGGAATGCTCCAACATCCAGAGAATTTGCTGTCCAGCCAGTTGCACGCGCTGGGGCTCGCCTGCAACACGCGCGCACAGCAGCGCGCCTTCCAGCAGCGCAAACGCCAAACGCCCCAATGTTTCGCAACCGGCTTTGCTGCGCTGGGGTTGCGAGAGTTTGGCTTGCGCCGCAAGCCAAGATTCCATGAGCGCAAAAAAGCCTTGCAGCTCGGCTTGGAGCAGGGGGCCTAGGGTTTCAAAATCACTGGCCAGCATGCCAGCCAGGCACAGTTGATCGCCTTGGGCGGCGGTTGTCTCAAAGATTTCCAAAAACTTGAGCAACCGTTTGCGGGGCGTGGCCAAGGTTTCGATGTCACGCAGCAGCGCAAGCATTTGGTTTTTGTATTCCTGCACCAGCGCCACGCCCAGGTCTGCTTTGCTTGGAAAGTAGTAATGAACGCTGGAAGATTTGATGCCCACCGCCTGCGCCAAATCGCGGTGGCTGAATGCATTAAAGCCACGGGTTTGCAGCATCTGCCGAGCAGCCTCTAGCACTTGGCTGCGTTTGTCGGGGGAATCATTCGCGTTCATGGACTGAAGTATACCTATCTATAGATAGATTTGCCAAGCCCACAATTCTGAAACCCCTCACCTTTGTGCAGGAATTCAAAAGACCCCATTGGGCCATTGCCGCATTGCCCTATTGCCCTATTGCCCTATTGCCCTATTGCCCTATTGCCCTATTGCCCCATCCTAAGTAGTCTCCCCAAAAAACACTTGCGCCAAGCCTTTGCCCAAACGCGACATCAATAATTCTCCCGCCGGTACGCGAGCTTGGGCGTGTTGGCATACACCCCAAACATAGCGCGGGCGCCTTCGCGCAAAGGGTGAGTACATTATTTACGCACATGGGGCGTTTGAAGTGCGCGCGCTCGATGGGCGGCGCATTGACAAGGTCGCTGCGTGACTGATTTTATCGAATTAAAAAAAGTCCCCTGCTTATGGTGTAGATAATCTATTTTGGTTGTCATGCTGAAAAAATATCAGTATCGCAGTTCATCCTTTTAGATGCATATTCACAACCTATGTTACACAAGCCCTCAGATCATCGTATCCCATGAAAAACCTAAGTATTGATTTGTGTACAGGTTATTTTTTGAAAATATTCAGAGCAGCCACGGTAACGGGGCTGTCTGAGATGGTGGCAGGCATCAGCGAGTACCGCAAGCTGCCGATGCTTAAGTAGCGTGCACTGTAAAAGGAAGTATTACTATGAACATGCAAAATATTGCCTTTGAAAAAGGCGCTTCCCCCTTGGACATTCAATTTCACTACGACTTAAGCCGTGAGTTTTACCAAATTTGGCTGGATGAGTCCATGACATATTCAGCTGCAATGTATGCTCCGGGAGACGATCTTGAGAGTGCGCAAAAACGTAAGCTCAAATACCATATTGAACAAGCAGAAATTCCTCCACTTTCCTATGTGTTAGATATAGGTTGCGGTTGGGGGTCGCTAATGTTCGAAATCCTAAATACCTTTGAGAAGAGTCGCTGTGTGGGACTGACGTTAAGTCGTGATCAAAAAGAAAGAATTGATGAATTCAATAACGAAAAAATTACTGTAGCGCTCAGCAGTTGGGAAGCGCTGCCGGATGTCAATAAATATGACGCCGTTGTTTCTATTGGCGCTTTTGAGCATTTTGCAAGACCTGAAATGACTCCCAAAGAAAAAATAGCCAGCTATCGGTTATTTTTTCGCAAAATCAGCCAAATATTAAAACCGGGACACTGCTTATCGCTTCAAACTATCGCATTTGATCAAATGGCCACGGAATCCTTTCCGAGTTGGATTACTGACACCATTTTTCCTGGTTCAATACTGCCAAGACAAGATGAAATTTTAGCGGCAGCAGATCAAATATTAAGCCTCGAAAGACTGCGCAACGACGCAGCGGACTATGGTCTTACTTGTCGAGATTGGGCACGAAGGATTGAAAATAATAAGGAAAAAATTGTGACTGTAATTGGAGTGGATAAAACCAACCAATACATCCGTTACTTACGCATGTCTGCCGCAGCATTCGAAAAAAAGCAGTTCGGGTTGCTAAGACTAAAGTTTCGGAATTTTTCTTAAA
>JBIPME010000292.1:0-3578 GCA_044369275.1 Rhodoferax sp. | reverse complement strand
CATCATGGGAAATTCAAAAAAAATGGGAGGCCCAATAAGCCACCCAGAGTGAAGCCAAGTTAATGACCGAGAAGTTATTAATTTACAAGCTTTAGCCATAGCAGTCAAGGAAGCACAAGCCGCCATAGGGCAAAATCAAGCCCATGAACCACACCCCACGGCCACCCACGATTGCGCACTACGAAAACTTTCCTGTCGCCTCGGTGCTGTGCCCCGCCCATTTACGAGCCCCTATCGCGGCCATCTACCACTTTGCACGCACCGCAGACGATCTGGCAGACGAAGGCCACGCCAGCGCCGCCCAGCGCTTAGCAGACCTGGGTGCCTACCGCAGCCAGTTGCGTGCGCTCTACAAAAGCGCCCATAGCAACTCCCCTACGACGCCTGCGCCCCAGGCCCGCAATGCGACACCCAGTGCCTCAGCCCATGCAGGGCCTGAGGCAGTGCCTTCGACCACCGCCACCACCGCCACCACAGCCCACAACGCAGCACCTTGGGCATGGGTATTTCCCCATTTGGAACAGGCCGTGCTTAGTCATCGGCTGCCGCAAGCACTTCTGGAGGCGCTTTTGGATGCCTTTGTGCAAGACGTGGAAAAAACCCGCGACGCCCAGGGCTACACCGACGAGCAAGAACTGCGCAACTACTGCCGCCAATCCGCCAACCCCGTCGGGCGCTTGCTGCTGCACCTCTACGGCATTGACGATGCGACCTCGCTGGCGCAAAGCGATGCGATTTGTACCGCGCTGCAACTCATCAACTTCTGGCAAGACCCCAGCCGTGACCTGCCCCGTGGGCGCTGCTACTTCAGCCTCAGCATGCAAGAGCGCTTTGGCGTTCACCACCAAGACCTCCTGACGCAGCGGCAAACGCCCGCGATTCGCCTGATGGTGGCCGAATGCGTTGCGGTCGCCGAACACACCATGCGCCAAGGCAGCCCGCTGGTGCACCGCATTCCAGGGCGTGCGGGTTGGGAGCTGCGGCTGGTGGTGCAAGGCGGCTTGCGCATCTTGGAAAAAATTCGGGCCTTAGACTACGCTACCCTGCACCAACGGCCCCAGCTCAAGCCCCTAGACTACATCGCCATCGTTTGGCGTGCACTTTGGATGTAACCACCAAGCCCGCTTATGACCCCAGAACAATACGTCCAAAACAAAGCCTCCGCCTCCGGCAGCAGTTTTTATTACGCCTTTTTATTTTTAAAACCACCCCGGCGCGCCGCCATTACCGCGTTCTACGCTTTTTGCCGTGAAATTGACGACGTTGTTGACGAGGTAGAAGACGCCCACATTGCCAGCACCAAACTCAGCTGGTGGCGCAAAGAGGTGCAAAGCGCCTTCAACGGCAAGGCCACCCACCCAGTCCTGCAAGCCCTGCTGCCGCACGCGCCAACCTACCATATTCAAGCCCAGCACCTGCTCAGCGTGATCGACGGCTGCCAAATGGACTTGGAACAAAACCGCTACCTCGATTACGCCAACTTGCAACGCTATTGCCACCTGGTTGCAGGCATCGTGGGCGAAGTGGCCGCCCAAATTTTTGGCCAAACCCAGCCCCAAACCACCGCCTACGCCCACTGCCTAGGCCAAGCCTTGCAGCTGACCAACATCATCCGCGATGTCGGCGAGGACGCCATGCGGGGGCGTATTTACCTGCCCATCAACGAATTGCAGCAATTTGACGTCAAGGCCCACGAAATCCTCAAAGGCAGCTACTCGCAGCGCTTTACCCAGCTCATGCAATTCCAAGCCCAGCGCGCCCACGGCCTCTACGACCAGGCCCTGGCACTGCTGCCCCAAGAGGAGCGAAAAAGCCAAAAACCCGGCCTCATGATGGCCAGCATTTACCGCACCCTGTTGCGCGAAATCGAAGCCGATCAATTCCAAGTGCTGCACCAACGCACCCAATTAACCCCCTTACGCAAACTGTGGTTGGCCTGGAAAATGCAAGCCCTAGGGCGCATGTGAGCTTGCACATTGCCATCGTCGGGGCCGGTTGGGCGGGCATGGCCGCTGCGGTGCACACCACACTGGCAGGCCACCGCAGCACCGTATTTGAAGCCGCCCAAAGCGTCGGCGGCAGAGCCCGCGCCCTGCCCTGCACACTGCCCGATGGCAGCCACACCGTGCTCGACAACGGCCAGCACATCCTCATTGGTGCCTACAGCGAAACCCTGCGCCTCATGCAGTGCGTGGGCGTAGACCTTGCACAAACCCTGCTGCGCCTGCCCCTGGATTTAAAGTTCGCAGACGGCAGCGGCATGCGCCTGCCCGCTTGGCCCCGCCCTTGGGACACCCTGGCCGCCATCTTGGGCGCAAGCGGTTGGCGTTGGCATGAAAAAATCGCCCTGCTGCGCACCGCCGTGCGTTGGCAGGCCAGCGGCTTTCGTTGCGACAGCCGCTTAAGCGTTGCCGCACTGTGCCAGCACCTGCCTGCGCGCATCGTGTCTGGCCTGATCGAGCCGCTGTGCATCTCCGCCTTGAACACACCCCTAGCGCATGCAAGCGCGCAGGTATTTCTGCACACCCTGCGCGACGCCCTGTTCGGCCCCCCGGGCAGCTCCAACCTGCTGCTGCCCAGCACCGACATGGGGCAACTCTTCCCCGAAACCGCCGCCCATTGGCTGCGTGCACACGGCATGCAGCTGCACTTGGGCCAGCGCATCGCCACGCTGCGCTACCAAGCCGCAGGGCCGGACGCATCCACCCACCCCTCCATTCACGCACCCACTCACACCGCCATCCACGCAACAAGCAGCCCAGCCAGCGCAACATCCACCAGTCAATCCACCAATCAACCCGCCAATGAACCTGCTTTGGGCAAGTGGTATCTCAACGAACAAGCGTTTGACCGGGTCATTTGGGCCACTGGCGCAAACCATGCCGCGCAAACCATGTCGCAGCAAACCAAAATCAACCCCGCAGCCATTGCCACCGCCCTGCACCACTGGAGCCAAACCGCACAGCGCCTACGCTACGAAGCCATTGCCACGGTCTATGCCTACGCCCCGCAAGTACGCCTGCCCAAGCCCATGCTGGCGCTGCACAGCACCGCACAACAGCCCGCCCAATTTGTATTCGACCGAGGCCAACTCGGTGGCCCCGCCGGTTTACTGGCTTTCGTGGTGAGCGCCTGCCAAGCAGAACGCAGGCTGCTGCAAAGCCAGGTTCTCGCCCAAGGCCAGCAGGCCTTGGCCAGCTACCTGCAAGGACGCAGCCTGTGTGCCGTGCAAACCGTGGTCGAAAAACGCGCCACCTTTGCCTGCACGCCCGGCCTCGTGCGCCCCGAGCCCTGCATTGCGCCCGGCCTGTGGGCCTGTGGCGACTACATCGCTGGTCCCTACCCCGCAACCTTGGAAGGGGCCGTGCGCAGCGGCATCGCAGCCGCCCAGCAAGCCTGCCTGGATACAACGCGCTAAATCGTTTAACCGCTTAGCCGTTTAGCCGTTTAGCCGTTTAGCCGCTAAACCGTTTCGCCGACGTTCAAACGCCAAGCATTCAAAGCCTTAAAAACCTGCACGGCGTTCACAAAGGCTTAGGCATTGGCCAGCAGCCAATCGTGCAAGGCCGGCACCGAGG
>JBIPME010000457.1:0-2632 GCA_044369275.1 Rhodoferax sp. | reverse complement strand
CCCAGCGCTTGCAACGCCGCGTCGGCTCCACCATGCAAATCTTGGTGGACTCGGCCCCGGGCATGGGCAAAAAAGGCGGCTTGGGCCGCAGCTATGCCGACGCCCCCGAAATTGACGGCGTGGTGCGCCTCTTACCCCCCGAGAAAATTAGCAAAACCCTCAAGGTGGGCGAATTCACCAAAGCACGCATCGTGGCAGCCGAAGGCCACGATTTACGCGCTTTGCCGATTTAAGCCACCCATGGTGGGGCCAATGTGCAGGCGCTGGCCTGCGCCTTGGCCCGATCGGCCAGAACCCCACCCCACGCACCCTCACGGCCCAAGGCCTTTAGCGCCTGCAAGCTGCCAGTTGCCCAGACAAGCAACCTGGCCCCAGCCGCAACCATCCATCACCCCTGCTTCAACCTGCTTCAAGCCTCATTGAACGGCCCTGCAATATAGCTTCAACGCCTCTCAAACTTTTCTTCAACGCCCGTCCACATTGCGCAAAGGGCTGCGTTGGTTCAGGTGCTCTAGGTAATTGGCAACGCCCTCGCCTTCGCGCTCTAAAAACTGTTCAATCGCCTGGGCAAACGCGGGGTGGGCAATCCAGTGGGCGCTGGCGGTGGCAGTGGGCAGCAGTGCCCTGGCCATTTTGTGCTCGCCCTGTGCGCCGCCTTCGAATCGGCTGTAACCATTGGCTATGCACCACTCCAGGGGCTGGTAATAACAGGCCTCAAAGTGCAGGCAATCCACACGCTCCAAGGCCCCCCAATAGCGGCCATAGGCTGCGGCATTCGTTGTGCTGCTTGCTGCACCCGTAGCTGCGGCTGCAACATTGCTATCCAAGGCGATCAGGCTGCTGGCAATGGGCTGGCCCCCACGCTCGGCAATGAAAAGCAACCAGTGCGCAGGCATGTCGCTGGCCATGCGGCGAAAAAAGTCGCGGCTCAGGTACGGCGCATTGCCGTGCTCCAAATAGGTGCGGTGGTAGCAGTGGTAGAAAAAATCCCAATCTTGCTCGCTGATTTGCGTGCCCACGGCATGGCGAAATTGCACGCCTGCTTGGCTGACTTTGCGGCGCTCTTGGCGTATTTTTTTGCGCTTTTCGTGGGTCAATGTGGCCAAAAAAGCCTCAAAGTCAGGGTAACCGGGCTGGCTGTTGGTCCAGTGAAACTGCACCCCATGGCGCAGCATGAGCCCCGCTTGGGCACAGGCTTGGGTGTCCAACGCATCGGCAAAAAGCAGGTGCAGCGATGACATGCCCTGCTGCTCGCACCAGGCCATCAAGGCCTGCACCAAGGCCAAACGTGCTGGCGCATCGCGGGCCAGCAAGCGCGTGCCGGGCACAGGCGTAAACGGCACGGCCACCAGCGCCTTGGGGTAATAGTCCAGCCCATGCTGCGCGTAGGCATTGGCCCAGGCCCAATCGAACACATACTCGCCATAGGAGTGGGTTTTGGCGTAGACCACGCAGGCAGCGGCCAAGCCCTGGGCGTCGCGCAGCGCCACCACATGGGGCATCCAACCCGTGTTGGCGCAGGCACTGGCGCTGGTCTCTAATGCCAGCAGGTAGGCGTGGCGCATAAACGGGGTGGGATGCGCTTGGACTGCAAGCAGGCTGTCCCACTCGTTGGCATCTTGTGCGGCCAAAGCGCTGTTGAGGTGGGTGACATAATCGCGCTTATCCATAGTGCGCTCCGCGCACGGTAGCCACATGCGGTGTGTGGCCATGGTTTACATAGTGTGGGTTCATGACTTTGAAATTGTGTGTAGCGCAACTTAATTTATGCGTAGGTGACCTCGTGGGCAATGCCCGCAAAATCGCAGACGCGGCCACGCAAGCTTACGCCAAAGGCGCACGTTTGTTGTTAACGCCAGAGCTGTCTGTGTGCGGCTATGCGGCCGAAGACCTTTTCTTACGCCCCGCCTTCATCAGCGCCTGCACAGCCGCCGTGCAGGCCTTGGCGCAAGAGCTTGCCGCCTTGAAGGGCATGGTGGTGGTGGTAGGCCACCCGCTGAGCGCCAAGCCGCAGGATGCGCAGAATCAACCCCATCAACCCCATCAAGCAGCGCCAACTGATGCGGCAGATAAAGCAGATGCAAATGCGCCACACGCCCAGCCTGCCCTACTTTGGAATGCAGCCAGTGCCCTGTGCGAAGGCCAGGTGGTAGCGCAGTACGCCAAGCAAATGCTGCCCAATTACCAGGTGTTTGACGAGCGACGCTACTTCACGCCCGGCAACGCCAGCTGCGTATTCTCAGTCGGCCAAGCCCCGCATGCGGTGCAAGTGGGTTTGCTAATTTGCGAAGACGCTTGGTACGACGCCCCAGCCCAACAGGCGCAACAGGCGGGGGCGCAACTGCTCTTGGTGCTCAACGCATCGCCCTTTCACAAAGGCAAAGGTGGCGAGCGCGAGGCGGTGATGGCACAGCGCGTGCGCGCCACCGGACTGCCCTTGGTGTACGCCCACTTGGTGGGTGGCCAAGACGAGTTGGTGTTCGATGGCCGCTCCTTTGCCTTAGACGCACACGGCCAGGTGGTCGCCCGTGCGCCCGCGTTTGAAGAGGCCTTGTTAGAAATAGACGTGGAGATAGGAGTAGAGAGACCCGCAAACACGGCTGCACCGACAACCGTACCTACAACAGCCGCC
>JBIPME010000291.1:0-3586 GCA_044369275.1 Rhodoferax sp. | reverse complement strand
TGGTCGCCCAATGCACGGTAACGCCACGGTCGTCCGTGACATGCAAGCCGTTGTCAGGCGTGGGTGCGGCCACCGCAGCGCTGGTAATTAGCCCCGAAATTAGCCCAGTCATCAGCCCCGTCATCAACACAGTAATCAGCCCTGTTGCACACAGCTGCAAGGCCTGCAATAGCTGCAACTTCTGCATTGCTTGCATTGCTTGCATTACGTGCATTACTTGCCCGCATGCCCTGCCTAGGCTTGGGCGGGCGGCATGGCTGTATGCACGAAGTGGGGGTGCAGCAGGCACGTTGCTACGCATGCAAATCGCTCCACTGCATCACAATGCGGTGCAAGGTGGCCACCCCATCGGTGAGGGCCGCAGGCCCGGGCTGCAAGATGTCGGGGGATTTGATTTCAAAAATTTGCCCCGTTTGGACCGCCGTGATTTGCTCCCAGCCAGGGCGTGCTGCGACTTTTTCGGGGCGGAATTTCTTGCCACACCAAGAGCCAATAATGATGTCAGGGTTGCGCCGCACCACCTCCGCGCTGTCCGCAATGATGCGGTTTTTACCCAGCGATTGCGTGGCCAGCTCGGCAAAACAGTCTTCGCCACCGGCAATTTCTAGCAGTTCCGAAACCCACGCAATCGCGCTGATGTGCGGGTTGTCCCACTCTTCAAAATACACACGCGGACGCCTAGGCAAGGCAGCCGCTGCGCTCTGTATTTGGGTCAGTTGCTGTTGCAAAACCTGGATTAATGCCAGTCCACGCACCCCCTGCCCCACCATGGCGGCGACTTGGAACATCATGGCAAAAATCTCGGCCACGCTGCGCTGGTTAAAAATGGTGACTTGCACACCTTGGCGAATCAGCGCACTGGCGATATCTGCCTGCATATCGGAAAACCCCAGCACACAGTCGGGTTGCAGTGCCAGAATTTTTTCAATTTTGGCACTGGTAAATGCACTGACCCTGGACTTTTCATCGCGCGCCTGTGCTGGGCGCACGGTGTAGCCTGAAATGCCCACAATGCGATCCTCTTCACCCAGACAGTACAACCACTCCGTGGTCTCCTCGGTCATGCAAACGATGCGTTGGGGACCGGTGGGTATCGTAAAAAGCTTATGCATGGGTTGGTACCTGTGGCGGGATTCCGATTCCTTTTACTGTTGCGTCCAAGACAAACCAACGTAGCCAGCGCGGCGGCCTTGGTTGTAGCCATACGCGGTTTGGTAGTCTGCATCGAGTGCATTGTCAATGCGTGCTGTTAAGTCCAGTCCGCGTGCAATGGCATAGCGCACTTTGAGATCCAGCACCGAGTATGCGTCCAAGGTTCTTGCGCCGTCTGGGCGGCTGCCTGTGTAGCGCAGCTCTGCCCCCACGTTCCATTGGTCCCAAGGCACATAAATGCCGAACGAGGCCATGGTCTCTGGGCTGCGCGCTAAGCGCTTGTTGGTGGTTTCATTCATGGCGTTTTGGTTGGTCAAACTCGCCCGCAGGTTGACTCCGTTGAATGTGCCAGAGTAGCTCAGTTCAAGACCCTTGTTGGTTGCGCTGCCCACATTCGTAAATGTTGGGTAAACGTAAAGCAACAAATTGGAAGTGCGGGTATCAAAGTAATTGACTCGCAAAATCTGGTCTCGCTGCGCCCATTGCACGCCTAATTCTGAGGAACGTGCGGTCTCCGGCTTGAGGTTGGGGTTGCCCGATTCAGGGTCAAACAAGTACCCCAAAGGCGGCAGGTTAAAAGCGGTTGAACTGCTGGCCAAGAGCTTCCAAGCCGGATTCAACTGGTAACCGTAACCCAAATAGCCGGTGTTGTTGCTCTCTGCATCACTCACTTTGTCTTGCCTTGCATTGAGTTGCAGACTGTGGGCGCCTAAGGTTCCAAACAGGCCTGCAAAAACCGCCAGCAGTTTGCGATTGCTGTCAAAAATAGGGCCCGTAGCGTTGAAGGTTTCAATGCCTTGGTTCTGGTGCTCCAGGCCTGCGGTAAGCAGCCAGTCTTGCAAGGCAAAGGTGTTGGTCCAGTTGGTCGTCTTGGTTTGGGTGACGGCATCACTCAAATAGGAATACGTTGGTGCCTGGCGCGCATCGCTCAAGATCTGGTCTCGGGACTCGCTGTAGGAAAACTTGCTGCCCCATGTGGTGTTAATTTGGTTATGGCTGAACAACTGCCACGTTTGCAAAGTGGTGCGGCCTTTGTAGAAGTCTTGGCTGGTGCCAAAGCCGCCACCATCGAAATCAAATTGGCCATCGCTGCCTTGGGCTTTGAATCCAAGGCGGTGGCCCTTGGCAATTTCTTGGGTGAGGCCCAGGTTGTAATTGCTGTTTTTGTAACCATCGGCATCGGGGTTTTCCAGCGGGTATTGCTGCGCATTCATGCTGGAAAACCCATCGGTTTTTTGCTGCCCCACGCCCAAGGTGTACTGGGTGCTGCCGAAACTGCCGCTGATGCCCGCGGACGCACGGGCGCTGGCTAACGAGCCAAGCTCGACTTTTGCAAAGGCTCTGGGTTTGCCTGTGGCGGCTTTGGTGAAAATTTGAATCACGCCGCCAATGGCACCGCTGCCATAAATGGCGGAGACATTGCCACGCACAATTTCGATGCGATCAACCTGGTCGAGCATGATGTTTTCAATGCCCACGCTGCCCGTCGCGTCTTGCCGCGTGAGGGGCACGCCATCGACCAAAACCAGCACCTGCCTGCTCGGTGCGCCACGCAGAAAAATGCTCGATGTCGCACCGCGCCCACCGTTTTGCACCAGTTGAACACTGCTTTCGCCGGCCAAAAGGCTGGAGATATCAGCGGCTTGCGAGCGCTCAATCACATCGCGACCAATGACCGTGGTGTTTGGAATGGCATCGCTCAATAGCTGCTCAGAGCGGTTGGCCGTTACGACCACGTCCTGAAGCGTTCCATTGGACTGCGTTTGTCCATGGGCAGCGTAAGCCGACAACAATGCCAACGAGAGTGCGCTCCAACGCGCACGGGTAATACCAGTTTTCATAAAGAATTAACCATCAACAATGTAACCCTTGCCGTCTTCCCCGACAGCACGTGGGCTCTACAGTTGCGCGCAAAGCGTGCAACCACCTTATTGGCCGGTATCCGGGCTGGTGAATATCTTGCACCGCCTTCCCACACGTTAAAAACGCGCAGTGGCCATGATGAAAGCAGAATCTGGGGATTCATTCACTTACCGTTGCGGGGGCAGCGCAGGTTAGGTTGGCTGTTTCCAGCACCCCCCTCCTGCTTCCCGTTGAACTGCTGCGTGAGAACCACGTCGCGAGCACCAACGCTGGGAATTTTAGCGTATCTGGATTGGCCGCTTAGCGCAGCCAAATCGTTTTAGGCTGCATACCTTAAAGATGCTATAGCCCATTGTTATGCGTTTTGTGTATGTTAGTGGGCATTAAAACTTGATTATGCAATGGCGTTCTACTACATTGGGTATATGAATTTGACACTTCTTTATGTAATTGTTTTAGTCACTAGCATTGCTTCAGTATCTTGGATATTGATAGGTTTTTTAATGCGGGTGTCACCAGCGGCCTCCCGGCTTTTTTGTCTTGCCAATGTACTTGCCGCAGTAGGTATTTG
>JBIPME010000014.1:0-11243 GCA_044369275.1 Rhodoferax sp. | reverse complement strand
CTGGTCGTGCAGATGGGGGGGGAAATGAGTGTGGTGTCAGAGATGAGCAAAGGCTCTACGTTCCTATTTAATGCCAAATTCCAATGCCGCCATGACAACTATGCAAGGATGCAAAAAGAAGAAGCTGTTTTGCTGGGCAAGAAAGCGCTTGTCGTTGACGACAGCGGTTTGGCACGCAGCATTTTGTCCAATACCTTGCAGGGCTTTGGGATGGAAGTGCAAACTGCCAGCAGTGGGGCGCGGGCTTTGGCGGCGATTGAAATGGCGCAAGCATCGAACCAATGCTTTGATGTGGTGCTGCTGGACTGGAAAATGCCGGGCATGAGCGGCTTGGATTGCGTACGCGTTTTAGATACCTTGCCTTTGTGCAACAACCTGCCCATTTTGCTCTTGGTGTCGCATGGCAATGACTACAGCTTGAATGTGGAGGACCCCAGCCTTTCGCTTATTAAGAGTGTCGTGAGCAAGACGCTGACCAAGGCCGCCTTGTTCAAGAAAATACAAATGGCGCTGGTGGGCGTGACACTGGATCCCGATGCACCGCATAACTATCTGGAGTCAGACGCCCAGCGTATCGCTATGCGCCAGCTCAAAGGCGCCAAATTGTTGCTGGTGGAGGACAACGAAGTCAATCAAGAGCTGG
This sequence comes from Rhodoferax sp., assembly GCA_044369275.1. Lineage (GTDB taxonomy): Bacteria > Pseudomonadota > Gammaproteobacteria > Burkholderiales > Burkholderiaceae_C > Allorhodoferax. The sequence continues at coordinate 10,600 of JBIPME010000014.1, read as the reverse complement.
CAATGGGCTTGTTTGCCTACGCCGACTTGGAGGTGGTACTGGCGAACAATGGACAAGAGGCCATCGATGCTTTGTCGCGACAGCCAGGGTACTTTGATGGGGTGTTAATGGATTGCTTCTTGCCCGTGATGGACGGCTATACCGCCACGCGCAAAATCCGCAAAGAACTGGGTTTGCGAGATCTGCCCATTCTTGCAATGACTGCCAATGCCATGCAAAGCGACAAAGAAGAGGCATTGGCCATAGGCATGAATGACCATATTTCAAAACCCTTGGAGATTGAAAAAATGTTTGTCACCATGGCCAAGTGGATAAAGCCCAAACGCCAAGCTTAATCAGGAGGGCGCTGCTGAGTCGGCTTAAAAGGCGGGCTATAATGGACGGCTTTGCTAGCATCATCCTCAAACACAAGGAACTAATATATGGCATCTGGAAAACCCAAGAAAAAGAACCCGCGCCTTGCGTCGGGCCGTAAACGTGTCCGTCAGGACATCAAAATTAACGCCGCAAATACTTCTTTGCGTTCTAAATACCGCACTGCGGTTAAAAATGTGGAAAAAGCCGTTGTCGCTGGCGATAAAACCAAGGCGTCTGAATTGTTTGCAAAAATGCAAGCCATTGTGGACACTGTGGCTGACAAAGGCATTTTTCACAAAAACAAAGCTGCTCGCGACAAGAGCCGTTTGGCAACCAAGGTGAAAGCCTTGGCTCTGGCAGCTTAAATACCACACGGCCCCATTTTGGGGCTTATCGCACGACTCCTTAACGGAGTTGCCGTTGACAGGGTGCGCTGCTAGCAAAGCAAAAAAGCCGTTGTAACCAGCGGCTTTTTTTGTGTCTGTTGATCTGTGTTGGTGTTTTTTTATGCTGGTTTGTGGTGATTTCTAACGCTTGGCAGGGCGGCCGTTTGGGGTCTGCTTGTATCTATTGAGGCCGTATGCGTGTTTGTACCGATCTCAACTTGTGCGCTGCAAGGTACATTCAGGTCGCTGCTTGGTTTTTTCGGCCTTGGATTTTGCGGCCTTGGGTTGTTACACATTTTGGGGAGTATGAGATTTGAATTCGATTGCCGTGGTGGGGTCATCGTTGGTCGTTGTACTGGCTTATTTGCTGGGATCGTTGTCGTTTGCTGTGATTGTGAGTCGCGTCATGGGCTTGCATGATCCGCGTACTTACGGCAGTAAAAATCCTGGTGCAACCAATGTATTGCGTTCAGGCTCTAAGCGCGCTGCGTTGGTGACCTTGTTGTTAGACGCTATGAAAGGCTGGTTGCCCGTGGTGCTGGTGCGCTGGTTTGGCAAGCCTTATGGGCTGGAAGAGGGCACTGTGGCCTTGGTTATGCTCGCCGCATTTGCGGGGCATTTGTACCCGATTTTTTTTAAATTTGTAGGCGGCAAGGGGGTTGCAACGGCTTTTGGTGTGTGGCTGGGCGCGCAACCCTTGCTTATGCTGGCAGCTGGCTTGACTTGGTTGCTCACGGCTTGGCTGTTTCGCTACTCTTCGTTGGCTTCTTTGGTCGTAGCGCTGGTGGTGCCCTTGTTGTATGTGTTCGCACCGCTATGGACGGTGCAGCCCGCGCTGGCCTTGTCTTTGGTGGCGATGTCGGTTTTGTTAATTGGGCGGCACGCAGAGAATATACGGCGCTTACGCCAGGGCACGGAGTCTCGTTTGGGCAAGCCTAAGCCGATGCCTTGATGCTTGCGGTGTTGCCTTGCGGGATCGCGTTGGCAGTTTTGAGTATGGCGTAGTGGTTCAGGGTGGTCGGCAAACGGGACGCGGGCAGTGCCATGCGGATTTGTGGCGGGCCCTTCCAGGTGCTGTGTAGCTCAGGTTTGCTGAGCGGAATGCTTTCGGTCAGGGCCACAATGGCGACATCTGGTTCGTTGATCAGGTGGCTGCGCCGCACCACGACTGCCAGTGTTTGGTTGTCTAGTTTGGTGTAGGTGCCAGGGGGGTACAGGCCCACAGCACGCAGCAGCGCATTGCCAATAGGGTCGTTGCCGGGGAGGCCCTTGGTTTGCGTGCTATTTCCCTTGCCGCCTAAACCACTTATTGCGCCCCTATCACCCAGAAAAAAGTGCGCAGAGTAGGTGGCGCTTTGTCCTTTGCGCAAGGCGCGTGGGCTGATTCTGGCGGCGTAACGGTCTACGACTTTCAGAATGCGCGCCAGTTGCGAGGTGCTGGAAAGGTTTTCAAACCTCCCTTGGTCCACGCCACGGTGGTGGTGCTTGGAGACGATGGTCAGCCAATCTTGGTCTTGTACCCCTAAGGCCAGCAGCAGGTCTACACTTTTGCCGGGGTGGGCGCGAATGGCGTTTTTTTGCTTTCCCGTGGGTGGGTGGTTTTGCACCGCCAAGGTGTTTTGCAATGCCGTCATAGACAGATTCATGCTGAAGGCGGCGCGCACCAAGCTATTGCGCTGCGCAGTGGGAGTCTTCAGTTCGATGGCAATGAGGTGGCATAAAACACCGCAGACAAGGGCGTGTGCTGCGCTGTAGCCGACAGGGGAGTTGGACGCCAGTTGGAACAGCAGGTACAGGCCCAAATCGCTATCGCGTTGAATCAGGCTCTGCATCCATTGGTCGTACTGCACCAGCCGTTGTGCAAATTGCGCGGCTTGGGTTGGATGTTCCAAAACCGTTGCAAGGCCGGTTTCCAAATCGGCCCATTGGGCGAGTAAGGCCTCGTATTCGTGTAGGTCGCGAACGCTCATGGTCGTGGCCGCAGCGGCTGTCTCGGTGTATGGCGCAGTTGTGGGGGCTGTTGGGGACGGTAGGGGGACAGTTGGGTTTAGGGACGATTAATCCCGGAAGTTATTGAAACTCAGTGGTAAATCAGCGATGTCTTTTTTAATGAGTGCCATGGCGGCTTGCAAGTCGTCGCGTTTGGTGCCGCTGACGCGCACCGCATCGCCTTGAATGGCGGCTTGCACCTTGATTTTGCTGTCTTTGATGATGCGCTGGATTTTCTTGGCAACCTCGGTTTCAATGCCATTGCGCACGGTAATGACCTGTTTGACCTTGTCACCGCCACTTTTTTGCACATCGCCAATGTCCAGAAATCGGATGTCCACATTGCGTTTGGTGAGTTTGTTGTTGAGTATGTCTTTGATTTGGCTGAGCTGAAAGTCGCTGTCGCCAATCAGGGTGATGTCTTTGTCTTTGATTTCAATGCTGGCGCTGGTGCCTTTGAAATCAAATCGGGTGCTGATTTCTTTTACAGTATTTTCGACTGCATTTTTTACTTCGGTCAAAGAGGCTTCGCAAACGGTATCAAAAGAGGGCATAAAGGACTCGTAAAGGTAACTCCCATGCAAAGATGGGCAAATAGGGTGAGACAATCGTGCGATGTTAGTCGAGAAAAACGTTCCCCTTCAAACACTCAACACCTTTCGCATTGTGGCCAAGGCAGCCAACCTCGTGCGCATTGCCAGTGAGGACGACCTGCGCGGCGTGCTGGCCTTGCCTGCTTTTGCCGACACCCCTAAGTTTGTGCTGGGGGGCGGTAGCAACATTGTATTGACCGGCGATGTGAAGTCGCTGGTGTTGAAGGTGGAAATCAAAGGCATGCGTTGGGTAGAGGACACGCCTAAGCACCATATTTTAGAAGCCGGGGCGGGGGAGGGTTGGCATGATTTTGTTGCTTGGACTTTGGCACAGGGCTATGCGGGTCTAGAGAATATGGCCTTGATTCCCGGCACGGTGGGGGCCTCGCCAGTGCAGAACATCGGTGCTTATGGGGTCGAGTTGCAAGACCGGTTTGACGCTTTGGATGCGATGGACTTGCAAACCGGCCAAGTCTTTACCTTGAATGCGGCCCAGTGCGGTTTTGGTTATCGGGACTCGGTGTTCAAGCACAGCAGCGTGGCCGAAGCCCAAACCGAAGCCCCGGAACAGGAACAGGAACAGGCTCGGCCAATGGGCTTGAAGGACCGTGCGGTTATTTTGCGGGTGCGCTTTGCTTTGCCCAAAGTGTGGAAGCCTATTTTGGGCTATGCGGACATTGAAAAGAAAATGCTGCAGCACCAATGCCCGTCACCAACGGCCCAACAAATTTTTGAATGGGTGTGCGCGATTCGCCGTGCGAAGCTGCCCGATCCGGCCTTGATTGGCAATGCGGGAAGTTTCTTTAAAAATCCCACGGTCTCCAGTGTGCAGTGCGAGGACATTATTGCCCGAGACCCCAAAGTGGTGTATTACCGCTTAGATGACGGCTCTCGAAAACTCGCTGCGGGCTGGCTGGTGGATGCCTGCGGTTGGAAGGGCAAAACCGTTGGGTTGGCGGGCGTGTATGAAAAGCAAGCCTTGGTACTGGTCAATCGCGGCACCGGTGTGCAGGGCCAAGGCGCCACCGGCGGCGAGGTGATGACACTGGCCAAGTCGATTCAGACCAGTGTGTACGAGCGCTTCGGGATCTGGCTAGAGACTGAGCCTGTGGTGGTTTAGTTTAAGAGTGCAGATTGTCGTTGCGGGCAATTTCGAGCAAACGCTGCACTTCCACCCCGTGGTGTTTGCAGTTATAGGCATGCCAGCGTTGAATCAACCACATAAAGCCTGCAATCAGCACCCCAAACGCGGTAATCGCGCCGTAGGCGGACAAGCCTACGAACGTGAACAGGCTGTACATCCCCCCCAGCACCAAAATGCAGGCTTGCTCGTTGAAGTTTTGCACGGCAATCGAGCGCCCTGAGCCCATGAGGTTATGCCCTCTGTGCTGCAACAGCGCATTCATAGGCACCACCAAAAAGCCCCCCAAGCCCCCTAGCAGCACAAAAAATGGGGCAGCCAACCACACATTGGAGATCACGTTGAGCAGTAGGATCAGCAAGCCCATGCCGATGCCCAACGGAATGACGCGTGTTGCATGCTCCAAGCGCATGTGCATCGATGCCACCACGGCACCTACAGCGGTGCCAATGGCGACCACGCCCACCAAGCCCGATGAGAGGCGTACATCGTAGCCCAAGCTAACGGCCGCCCACGCCAAAACGATGTAGCGCAGGTTGCCGCTAACGCCCCAAAACAAGGTGGTGCTGGCCAGCGAAATTTGGCCTAAACGGTCGCGCCACAAAAGCATATTGCAGTGCCAAAAATCGGGCAGCAGGCTCATGATGTTCAGGGGCATGGGGCGCATGGCAACCCCCGTGTGAGGGATGCGCATATTGAACCATGCTGCGAGCAGGTAGAGCAGGGTTAAGGTGCAAATGGCGGCCTCGGCGGCGGTATCTATACCCAAGTCGATACCCGGGACATCGAACGCCAGCAACCGCTGCGCTATGTCGGGGCCCATGAGCTGGCCGCCTAGGACAACGCCCAAAATAATGGAGCTGATGGTGAGGCCCTCAATCCAGCCGTTGGCTTTGACCAATTGCGAGGCAGGCAGTAGCTCTGTCAGTATTCCGTATTTGGCTGGCGAGTAGGCCGCGGCCCCAAGGCCTACGATGCCATACGCAAGCAGCGGGTGGGTTCCGAACAGCATGGCCAAGCAGCCAATGATTTTGATGGTATTGCTCAAGAGCATGACCCGGCCTTTGGGAAGCGCGTCTGCAAAAGCCCCCACAAAAGGTGCGAGCACCACGTAAAAGAACGCAAACATGGGCACCAAGGCGGCTTGCTGCCATTCAGGGGCCTGACTGTCTTGTAACAACTGCAAGGCAGCAACAAAGAGAGCATTGTCAGCAAGCGAGCTAAAAAACTGCGCTGACATGATAGTAAAAAAACCGCGTTTCATAAGTATTGTGTGTTGCGTTTTAGTGGGGCTGATAAGGGGTTGCAGTGAGTGGCACCAAAACCAGCCTAATTCACGGTTTATCCAAGATCCCGCTGTTATAGCATGCAGCACTGCTGTCAGAATCCTGCGCTGGTTCTTCTTTATTAACTTCTAGTTTTCCAAGAGCGTTTTCTGTTATGCCACGTCCTATTCAAGCCACTATACACAGTCAAGCATTGTTCAATAATTTTCAAATTTTGCGCCAACGCAGCGGCGATTCCCGTATCTGGGCTACGGTCAAAGCCAACGCCTACGGCCACGGCATTGAGCGTGTTTTTGAAGCCTTGCGCGGTGCCGACGGCTTCGCGTTGCTGGATCTGGCCGAGGCCCAGCGCGTGCGCGATCTGGGCTGGCGCGGGCCGGTGTTGCTGCTCGAAGGCGTGTTTGAGCAGCGTGATTTAGAGCTGTGTTCGCGCTTGGATTTGTGGCACACGGTGCACTGCGATGCGCAAATCGACATGCTGGCCGCGCACAAAACGCATGCCCCGCATCGGGTGTTTCTGAAAATGAATTCCGGCATGAACCGATTGGGGTTCACGCCTGCACAGTACCGCTCTGCTTGGACGCGGCTCAATGCCTTGGGGCAAGTCGATGAAATCACCTTGATGACCCATTTCAGCGATGCCGATGGCCCCAAGGGCATCATGGCGCAAATGCAGGCCTTTGCCGCAGTCACGCATGACTTGCCAGGTGAGCGTTCTTTGAGCAACAGCGCAGCCACATTGCGCCATGCTGCGGCCAACTACACCGACTGCACCGACGCAGGGCAAGGCAGCTTCGGCTATGTGGCCTCGGACTGGGTGCGCACCGGCATTGCCATGTATGGCAGCGCCCCGGACTTTCCCGAAAACAGCGCAAACCACTGGGGCCTGCAAGGCACTATGACCTTGAGCGCAAAGATTATCGCCACCCAAAACCTGCTCGCTGGTGACACCGTGGGCTACGGCTCGGGCTACGTTGCCCAAGCGCCTATGCGCATTGGCATTGTGGCTTGCGGTTATGCCGACGGTTACCCCCGCGTTTGCCCGACTGGCACCCCCGTGCTGGTCGAGGGCGTGCGCTCCCAGACGATAGGGCGTGTGAGCATGGACATGCTGGCTGTGGATTTGACGCAGCTGCCCCAAGCGGGCATGGGCAGCGAGGTCACTTTGTGGGGGCGCTCTGCCAATGGCGCGGTGCTGTCGATTGACGAAGTGGCGCACCAAGCGGGCACCTTGGGGTATGAGTTGATGTGCGCCTTGGCCGCACGCGTGCCCGTTGCGTTAGCCGATTGAGTCGCAAGCTTTCAAAATGTTCCCATGAAATACGTGCCTTTGCCAATTCCCTTGATCGAGCTTCACCACGCTATTCCCGTAGACGTGGTCAATGCGTCAGGCCATTTGCTATTGCGCAGGGGCCAGGCCATTGTCTCGGAGGAGCACCGTGGCAAGTTGCGGGAGTTCAACGCTTGCATTACGGCAAGCGATGGCATTGCTTGGCAGCGTGCGTACGAGCGCACCGTGTTTGAGCACATCCGCAAGGGCGCAGATGTGCAAGAAATCTCCAAGCTGCCTATGCCCAGCGAGATTCTAGAAAGCGATTACGGCGAAGACCAGTTCTTGCTGGGTGGTTGGTCGGATGTGCAAGAAGTATTGCGCGGTATTTTTTACCACCCCAAAGATGCCTTGCTACCGTTGCACCGCTTGGCAGGGCTGGAGAAAAAAGTGCGCTCCCTTTTAGAGGCAGATCCCGACAGCAGCCTGTTTTGGCTCTTTCAGGCGCTAACCGACGAAAGCCTGGGTTACAGCGCAACCCACGCCCTGCTGTGCGCTGTGATTTGCGAATTGACGGCCATCAAACTGGCCATCACGCCCCGCGAGCGCAGGGCGTTGCTGAGTTCGGCCATGACCATGAATATCGGCATGGCCCGAGAGCAAGACGCCATGGCCCGCCAGGCCAGCGTAATCAACGACAGGCAGCGGCACTTGATTGCGGCGCACTCTGCCTCAAGTGCAGACATTTTGATGGCTTTTGGCATAGAGAACCCCGACCACCTAGACATCGTGCGTTGGCACCACCAGCCACAATCGCCTGCTGGTTTGCCGCATAACCGCATCGCCAGAGAAATATTGCATCTGGCCGATATTTTTGTGGCACGCACAGCGGCGCGCAAAACACGTGCCTCGCTCTCGCCACTCAAGGCGGTTAAAACCATGGTCATGGGCGCGCAAGGCGACCAGGTCAGCCTAGGCTCTGCCATGGCGCAAGCCGTCAGTTTTTACCCCCCAGGCAGCTATGTGATGCTCGAAAGCGGTGAGACCGCCGTCTCGGTGCAGCGTGGTTTGCGTGCCAATACGCCGTGGGTGATTGCCTTGTTAGATAAAAACGCCATGCCACTGGGGCGCTACGTTTGCCTAGACACCTCAGAGCGTGCCCACGCGATTGCACGGCCCTTAAATTTTGAAAAAGTGCGTGTTCTGGTCAACCCCGACAAAGTGCAGCGCGCCCGCGAAAAAATTCCCCATTGAAAAATTCAACACTGAAGGTTTTTTCATGCTCTCTAGACATCCGCCATCGTCCCGAATACCGCAGACCCCATGGATGCAGAGCGCGCTTTCTCAGCCAATGGGCCCGATTGCCAAAGCCCCGCCGCACTACCCAACCTTTATTCGCCCTGGCCCCGCACATCGGGAGGCCGTGCATCTGGAGGCCTTGCACCAAGAGGCCCTCCTTGCCTACCAAAGCAAGAACTATGTAAAAGCTGCCAAATTGCTGCGCCGTGCCCTTGGCATACAACCCCAGCAGGCGGCTTTGCATGCCAGTTTGGCCTTGGTTTTGGAAGGTTTAGGCCAGCCTGAGGAAGCTGTGGCCGCCTTGGACGAGGCGCTGCGTTTAGCCCCCGACTTGGCCGATGCCCACTCCAATCGGGGCGGTATATTGAGCAGCCTACAGCGCTGGGATGACGCGTTGAACAGCTTAGACCAAGCCATTGCCTTGGCACCCGCGCATGTTGACGCCCACTTTAACCGCGCTGCGCTGCACCTGGCCTGCGCCCGTTGGGAGCAGGCCGCGACAGATTTGGAACGGGTGCTGCAACAGCGCCCCAACCACGTAGAGGCGTGGTGCATGCATGCCAACGCGATGCAAGAGCTCCAAGCCTGGGATGCAGCCTGCGTCAGCTTGGCACGCGCCTTGGTCTTAGACCCCCGCTGCACGGCTGCGCACTTTCAATGCGGTTATTTGCAGTTCATTCGATGCGACTATGTGCAGGCCATTGCCAGCTTTGAACAAGTCATTGCGCTTGATCCACAGTCTGCCACTGCTTTTTACAACCGTGGCAACGCACAGCGGCTGTTAAAGCAATGGCAAGCCGCTTTAGACAGTTACGACCGCGCTATTGCCATCGCGCCCGATTATGCGGACGCTTACAACAACCGTGGCCTGGTGCTTAAAGAGCTCAAGCAAATGGACGCAGCCTTAGAAAGCTATGGCAAATCGTTACGCTTGCAGCCCCACGATGTCAGCGCCGCCTCCAACCAAGGCAACGCACTCTTGTACATGGGTGCTCTTGAAGAGGCATTGAACGACTACAACCGCGCGTTGGCCCTCAAGCCAGACTTTGTCGAGGCGCTCTCCAACCGGGGCAATGCCTTGATGCGCCTGCACCGTTTGGACGAGGCGCTGCAAAGCTTTGACCAAGCGATTGCACTGTCGCCCGATTACGCCGAAGCGCATTGGAATAAATCCTACGTCTGCCTGCTCCAAGGCGACTACGCGACGGGCTGGGCCCTGCACGAATGGCGTTGGAAGTCTATGCTCGCCGCCTCGCAACGCCATTTCGCGCAGCCGCTGTGGTTGGGAGAGACCTCTATCCAAGGCAAAACTTTGCTGCTGCATGCCGAGCAGGGCTTGGGGGACACCTTGCAGTTTTGCCGCTACATCTGGCTCATCGTGGACCAACTCGGTGCCAAGGTGGTGCTCGAAGTGCAGCCCCCTTTGGCCGCGCTGCTACAGCCCTTGTCCCCAATGGCGCATATCATCTCCAGGGGCGAGCCGCTGCCCGCGTTTGACTGCCATTGCCCGCTGCTCAGCCTGCCGCTGGCGTTTCAAACCCGGCTGGAAACCGTGCCCGCCGCCCCAAGTTATTTGTACAGCGAACCCTCCAAGCGGCTGCATTGGCAAAACAAGCTGCAACAAAAGTGCAGTGCCGAGAACGCCGCTTTGCCCAAGGTGGGCTTGGTGTGGAGTGGCAACCCCGACCACAGCAACGACCGCAACCGCAGCCTGCGTTTGGCCCAAATTTTGCGCCATCTCCCCAGTGGCTGCCAGTACATCAGTTTGCAAAAAGAGGTGCGCCAAGCGGACCTGGAAAGCCTGCAACAAGCCAGCAACGTGGTGCACTTTGGTCAAGAGCTGCAAGACTTTTCGGACACCGCTGCCCTGTGTGATCTCATGGACCTTGTGATCAGCGTAGACACCAGCGTAGCCCATTTGAGCGGCGCTCTGGGTAAGCCGACTTGGATTTTGTTGCCCCATGTGCCCGACTGGCGTTGGCTGCTTGCGCGCAGCGACAGCCCTTGGTACCCCAGTGTGCAGCTGTACCGACAAAAAAACCGCATCGATTGGGATGGCGTCTTAACGCAAGTTGCACAGGATTTGCGCCGCACTCTGTGCCTTGACGCACAGCCCTAACACCAAGCCAAAACCATACTGCGTACCAGCCGCAACATGCGCCTGGCTCTAACGGGCTCGCCACAAGGGCGCTGGGCTTGGGCGCTGGGCTTGGGCGCATAAGCACCATGCGTGTATTTAGGTGTTGTTTGTTTTAATCAAATAAGGGATTTTTACTGTT
>JBIPME010000290.1:0-3592 GCA_044369275.1 Rhodoferax sp. | reverse complement strand
TCGCCAGCGCGCCCCGTGCGGCCAATGCGGTGGACGTGCACTTCAGCGTCTGGGGAGATGTCTACGTTGATAACCGCCTCCAGCTGCGCAATATCGAGCCCCCGCGAAGCCACGTCGGTGGCCACCAACACCGAGCAACTGCGGTTGGAAAACTGCGCCAACACCATGTCACGTTCGCGTTGTTCCAGCTCACCGTACAGCGCTAGCGCGTGAAAACCTTGCGCTTGCAGCTGCTCGACCAGGTTTTTGCACTGCTGTTTGGTGTTGCAAAACGCAATGCTGCTCACGGGGCGAAAGTGGTTGAGCAGCAGCGCCACGGTGGACAAGCGCGTGGCGTTGGTGATCTCGTAAAAACGTTGCGCAATCGACGCTGGGGGCGCTGCAATTTGGGCTTGTATGCGCTGCGGGTTGCGCAAAAATTGGCGTGCCAATTTGTCAATGCCTTCAGGGTAGGTGGCCGAGAACAGCAGGGTTTGGCGGGTGCTGGGGGTTTGTTTGGTGACGGTGGTGATGTCATCCACAAACCCCATGTCCAGCATGCGGTCCGCCTCATCCAGCACCAAGGTGTTGAGGCTTTCCAAATTGAGGTAGCCCCGTGCCAGGTGGTCCATCACCCGGCCTGGCGTGCCCACCACAATATGCGCACCATTTTCCAGCGATGCCCGTTGCCCGCGCAGCGGCACGCCACCGCACAGGGTGACGACTTTGGTGTTGTCATAGGCTCGCGCCAGCCTGCGAATTTCCAGCGTCACTTGGTCGGCCAGTTCGCGGGTAGGGCACAGCACCAAGGCTTGGACCGCGAACCAGCGCGGGTTCAGCTTGGCGAGCAAGGCCAGGCCAAAGGCGGCGGTTTTGCCGCTACCGGTTTGGGCTTGGGCAATCAAATCAAGGCCTTCGAGTGCCTTGGGCAAGGCCATGGCCTGAATTGGGGTCATCGTGTCATAACCCAGTTGCTGTAAATTCGACAGCATGGCGGGGTCCAGCGCCAAGCTAGAGAATGCGTTAGGGTTGGCGTGGGGGGTGGCGTTAGGGTTTGGTGTAGTCATGGCAGGATTATCGATGCGATTGCTGCGCAGCCACCGCTTTACGGACCAGGGTGGAGTCAATCGCGGTTCGCCAACGGTACGGACAACTGTACTGACAGACCTGCATTGTCTTTCTAACATGGCAAAGTTGAGCCTGCTAAATAGGCCTGAAAACAAGGCTGAAATGGGGCCTATGAAATGGGGCCTACTAAGGTTTGAAACCAAAGCCAAGTGCGAAGACCCATTAACAATGTTTATTAACAAGGCTCAACACGAAAGCCTAACAAAGGAATTGGTATGCAAATGAATAAGCGAATGAAGCAACCCACACGCATTGCGCTGGTGCTCACCCTAGGCCTGCTTGCGGCTTGCGGCAGCCCCGTACTCAACCCCGTGACAGGGCAAATGGAGCGCAGCGTGATGACGCAAAGCGATGAAATCGCCCAAGGCCAAAGCGCCCACCAAGAAGTCATCAAGCAATACGGTGTCTATGACAACCCCGCTTTGCAAGCCTACGTCAATGCGCTGGGCCAGCGCCTGGCGGCGCAATCGCACCGCACGCAATTGCAATGGCATTTCACCGTGTTGGACAGCCCTGAAATCAATGCATTTGCCCTGCCTGGTGGCTACGTGTATGTCACCCGTGGTATCTTGGCCTACCTCGACAGCGAAGCCGATTTGGCAGGCGTCATAGGCCATGAGATTGGCCACGTTACCGCACGCCACGGCGCGCAACGCGCAACCAGCCAACAAAATGCAGGTTTAGGTGTTTTGGCGGCCCAAATTTTCGGCGCCGTGCTCGAAAGCCAAGGTGTAGGCGGCGCAGCGCAAGCCGCAGGCGAGGTTTCGCAGCAGGTTGCAGCCGGCTACATCGCATCCTACGGGCGCGAGCAAGAGCTGCAAGCGGATGCGCTGGGGGCCGAATACCTTGCTCGCAACCACTACAACCCGCGCAACATGGTCAATGTCATCCAGGTGCTCAAAAACCAAGAACTCTTTGCCGCCGACCAGGCCAAGGCCCAAGGCCGCGCTGCGCCGCCCAAGCCCAACTGGCTTGCCTCGCACCCCTCCAACGACCAGCGCTTGCAGGCCATTACCCAACTCGCAACCCAGTACCGCAGCGAAGGTGCCTACCAAGACGAAGGCCACGCGGCCTATTTGCAGACCTTGCAGGGCGTCACGTTTGGCGACAGTGCCAGCCAAGGCCTGGTGCGCGGCCAGCAGTTTTACCACCCCAGTTTGGGCATTGCATTGACCGCACCCGCCGGTTGGCGCTTGCAAAACAGCACAGAGCAACTCGCCGTGCTCAGCCCCAATGCCGATGCCGTCTTGCGCATGCAGTTATTTTCCGTACCTGCCGCAAGCAACCAAGCAGACAGCCTGCGCAGCGCCTTAAAACCGACCCAAGCACGCACCGAAGCCCTCACCATCAACGGCTTGCAAGCCACCCGCTTAACGGGCGTGCGCCAAAACGCACAAGGCACTACGCCGCTGGCCGCAACCCTTGTCAAAGGCCCGCATGAACACAGCTATTTACTGCAACGCAACGCCAAAAATGCACAAATTTTGCAAGACCTAAGCCCCCAACTGCGCGAAACCGAGGAGAGCTTTCGGGCCATGAATGACAAAGACCGCAAAGCGGCCAAAGTCTGGGCACTGAAAACGGTGCGCTACCCCGCTGGAGGCTTTGCAGAACTGTCCAAGAACTCCCCCTTGGGCCAGCCCGAGCAACAGCTGCGCCTGATCAATGGCTTTTATGGCGCGGGCGCGCCTAAGGTTGGCAGTTTGGTGAAGGTTGTGGAGTAGGTGCGGGTTGCGGAGTAGGCAGCGCCTGCTGGTGCTTGGCCATGGTGTAGCGCTGGATATACAGGTCCAAGTAAGCGTTGAGGGCCTGGGCGGCTTCGGGTTCGTTGGCAAGGTGCAGGCATACGGCGGCGACTTCGGCGGTGCACAGGTGGTTGCTGCGCTGGGCGCGGCGCAGGCGGTAGCGCGAGGTCTGCTCGGGCTGCAAGCTGAGCACGGGCAGGTGGTTGAGGTAGGGGCTTTTGCGGAACATTTTGCGTGCCTCGTCCCAGGTGCCATCCAGCAAGATGAAAAGGGGGCGCGGCGCCTGTGTTGGCCTCAGCGGGTCTGATGCGTTCGATGGGTTGGATGGGTTGCATGCATAGTGGGCATTTGGAGGTGGCGTGACGGCGTGCACCACCCGTTCGGGGGCCACAAATTCACCAGGAAAAACCAAGTAGGGCTGCCATTGCGGGTCTTTGAGCAGGGTGAGCAAGGCTGGCTCTACCGTGGTGCGTGCCCAGCCAAAAGCAAAGGTGGCGGCCACCAAGTCGGCCACCAGCCAACCGGTGTTACTGGGTTTGAGGGGCTCAATGTCGGCCATCAACAGGCACATGCCCACTGCGGTAGAGACTGCGGGCCGCAGGGCGCACAGGCAATGGCTGGGCACCAGGCGGCAGCCTGCGCAGCGTTCGCCTTTAGGGCCGCCACGGGCTAAAAAAGGTTTGCTGCTGCGTGCCAAGCGGGCACTGCGCAGGCGGGAGACAGCATGGGGTAGGGGCGAA
>JBIPME010000462.1:0-2597 GCA_044369275.1 Rhodoferax sp. | reverse complement strand
CCCAATCCAACTCCAAACCCAGGGCACCGAGCCCCTGTACGAAGCCCCCCAGCCCGACCCTGCAAAACCCGGGCGGTTTTTGCGGCTCCCCCGCCAACGCCCCGACTTTTGGTTGAGCCCCTACGAGCTGGTGAACCTGGCCTTCTACCAGCACCTGCGCTCTCAACACCGCTTGCCCGAGGACGAATACCCCAAAGTCGCCAACCTGCTGCGCAAGTACCAAAGCAGCCTGCAACGCCTGTACAACGACCTGCAAGCCCAGCCCCAGGCTTGGTACAGCCCCAACCCGCAAGCCTTGGATGCCAAGCTGCGGGCGTTTTGCCAGGCCACTAACTTTTACACACTGTGCAGCCAAGACCTGCCCGCTGACCTGCTGGCCCTGCTGCTTAACACCGCAGTGCAGAGCCCCGCAGTGCGCATGCACCAACAAGCCCACAACACCTTGCAATGCCTGGTAGACGATGGCGATGCCCGTTTGGCCGATGTGCAGCGCGCCAAACGTGTGGCCACCGAAGGCATTAAGCCCGGCAAACCCAGCCACCGCGTGCTGCGCGCAGGCGAAATGGCCAGCTACTTGGCCAAAGACATCGTGCGCCTGCAACCCGTGCAAGACGAAAGCAGCCACCACAAAGGCAAGCCCACCAGCATCATGGCCGACCTGTTGCAAGCCCGCTTGGCCTACTTTGGCCGCGACAAAACCAGCCTGCCCGCTTTGTTCAACAGCCTGCGCATCACCGGCAATAACCAAGCCTGCAAAAACCACCCCTTCTTGCAGCGCATCCGGGTGGACGCGCCGGGCATGAACGGCATAGCCCAGTTTTACGAAGCCTATTTGCGTGAACGCCAAGCGCACTTGAAAGCCTTGCAAACCCAGCTCCAAAGCGGTCCCGCCGCGCTGCAACAGCCCGCACTGGCGTGGCTGAATCTGGCGCAAACACCCCAGCGCATGCAAGGCAGAGACAGCGTAGCCGCCTATTTGCAAAGCAAGAAAGACAAGGAAGCAAAAGATGGCAAGGAACCGCTGAACCTGCCGCGCGGCCTGTTCCGTGCGCTCACGGTCAAAGCCCTGTTGAACCTTGGCGGCGCGGGTTTGCGTGCAGAGCTGCAAGCCGAGTTGGACAAAGAGGCGCAACGCGGGCGGTTTACCAGCCCCAGCATCTTGGTGGCCCTGTACTTTAGCCACGTGCAACAAGACGCCTCGCAAGACTTTTATTTTTACGACAGGCCCAAGCTGAAAGCGCAATCGGATGCGCTAGAGGGTGCCGCATGGCGCGACGCCAAGTGGGTCCAAAGTTTTAAAAAGTATTGGCAACAGGCCAACCCCCAGGCCAAGAGCAGCGCAGGGGAAGACGCATTGCGGGCAGAGCGCGAGGCACGCCGCAAACACTTGAAAAACAAAATATGCGACCTGGACCGCGTGCTCAACCACCGCGCCACCCAAGACCAAGTGCTGTTCCTCGCTGCCAAGCAGTTGATCGACCTGAACGAAGCGTCTCAAAAATCCAAGGCCGCAGCAGGCCAGCCGCTGGCCGCTGCGCAGGCCCCCCTGTTTGAAAAAATCAAGCTCCAAACCCTGCAACGCGAAGACCTCAACACCGAGGTGCCGCATGCGGTGCGCATAGAAGGCAAAACCATTTACGTTGACCAAGTCAAAGCCAAAAACATAGGCCAATTCAAACGCCTCGCCCGCGACAGGCGCCTGCCTGGTCTGCTGCGGTACTACGCGGCTGAGCGCATCCATGCCAGTGTGGTGGCCTACGAGCTGCAAGAGTACCCCCGCGCCCAAAACCAAGCGTTTGCAGACGTGCTGGCGTTTGAGGAAATCGCCAACGCACGCCAAAAACTGCAAGCCGACGACCCTGTGTGCAAAAGCAAGGGCAGTTTGCACGGGCTGCTCATGCACCAGCACCTGCAACGCAGCGGCTTGCCTGCGGTGCAAGGCGCAACACTGCAAGCCGAAACACTCACCCTGCGCAACGCCTTTTGCCACAACCAAATGCCCGCCCCCGACCCCGACAACGTGAAATACGCTGCCGCACAGCCCATGCTGCACGCAGCCCACACCCACCTTGCGCCTGCCCGGCAAACCGCCCAAGACATTAGCGCCATCCAAGGCGGCAACAGCGTGGGATGGGTTCGTCCGACGCTTACCGTCTTACCATCTCATCTATAAATCCACAGGTTTCTAGGATAAATAATCTTAAGCCGAATAAAAAATCATTAAAATAAGTGCCACATGGCATACATAGCAAACATCTTGGTCGAGTATTGGCACATCATCATTGTGGTGACGCTTTTGTTCTTTATCAGCTTCAATTTTTTCGCTCAGTTCGTGTTTCCCGCTGTGCGGCTGTCGGGCGAGCTCGACTCCGCCATCGCCGCTTTGAAGGACATCCGCTCCCGCATCGATGGCAACGTGGTAGAGCTCAGGGAGATTGAGTCCAAGGCCATGTCAGGCCCTGGTTTGTCCCACTTGTGGAGTGAATACGCCAAGACGCTGCACCCGCAAAGGGAGGACGGGGATAACGGACAAAGCCGAATCGTCCGTTGGCGCGCGACCTCACTAGCGGACACTTTCTTTTCGGAGCAGTCTGTCG
>JBIPME010000289.1:0-3595 GCA_044369275.1 Rhodoferax sp. | reverse complement strand
AAATTACTGCCCAAAAAATAGCGTTCTTGCTGTAGCAATTGACGCAGTCTTTGGTGCAGTTTGGGGGCATTGCCCATAGATTGTTTGAGTTGCTGTAGGCGTAAGCGATAGCCCGTAATGCCCAAGATGTCGCGTCGCATTTTTCGCCAAAAACTGGCTTTGCTGATGGGAAACGGCGCAGACAATGCCAAGTCGGGGTCTTGGGCTTGTTGGGTGTGGCGATGGTGGCTGAGGTGGTAGGGGCGGTACAGGCTGAGCGGCACACCAATGGGCCAGCCGCAGCAGTAGCTTCCAACCCAGTCGTTGAGTTTGGCATTTTTAAACAAGGCGCGGTGTGCAGCGTCGTGCATCAAAATGGCCAGTCCGAGTTGGCGCCCCCCGATGATGACCACGGCGACTATAAAGCTCAAGGGGTTGGGCCAAGCTACAAAAAAAGCCATGGACAGGGCGATGACGCCCCAAGCGTGCAGCACCAGATAGGCCCCCATTGCGTTGGATCGCTCGCGCAAATACGCTGTTTGCTGCGTTGGTAGCAGAGTTTGGTATTCGGGTTGCATGGGCGGGCCTGTGGATGGGAGTTTTGCTTCTTTCTTTATAGCACTTCGCTGGCGAAGTCCGCAAGCCTAGAGCGCTCACCGCGGGCAAGGGTAATGTGCCCGCTGTGTGGCCAGCCTTTAAATTTGTCGACCGCAAAGGTGAGTCCAGAAGACCCCTCGGTTAAGTACGGGGTGTCAATTTGGGCGAGGTTGCCCATGCAGATAATTTTGGTTCCTGGGCCGGCACGCGTGATGAGGGTTTTGATTTGTTTGGGGGTTAGGTTTTGGGCCTCGTCAATGATGACGTATTTGTTTAAAAAAGTCCGCCCGCGCATGAAGTTCATGCTTTTTATTTTGATTCTGCTGCGAATCAATTCATTGGTAGCAGCCCGGCCCCATTCGCCTGCATTGGTGTCGGCTTTTCCGAGGAACTCCAGGTTGTCGTCCAATGCGCCCATCCATGGGCCCATTTTTTCTTCCTCGGTGCCGGGTAGGAAACCGATGTCTTCGCCAACGCTCACCGTGGCGCGGGTGACAATAATTTCAGTGTAACGGCGTTCGTCTAGCACTTGCATGAGGCCTGCAGCCAAGGCCATTAATGTTTTGCCTGTTCCTGCGGTGCCGGTGAGGGTGACAAAATCGATGTCTGGATCGGTTAGCAGGTTCAAGGCGAAGTTTTGCTCTCGGTTGCGCGCGGTAATGCCCCAAACCGCATTTTTGAGGTGGTTAAAGTCTTTTAAGGTTCTTAAAACCGCCGTGTTGCCGCGTATTTCGGTCACGCGTGCGTACAAGCTCGGCTCGGAAGGCGCTTCAAAATATACAAACTGGTTAATGAGCAGATGGGGCACGGCGGGCCCACTGATTTTGTAAAAGGTGTGCACGCCTTGTTGCCAGCTTTCGATGCTTTTGCCGTGGGTGCTCCAAAAATCTGCGGGCAGGGCGAGTGAGCCGCTAAAGAGCAGGTCTCCGTCTTCGAGCGTTTTGTCGCTTTGGTAATCGTCGGTTGCCAAGCCCAGAGCACGGGCTTTGACGCGCATATTGATGTCTTTGGATACCAGGACCACTTCGCGCGGTGCGTATTGCTTACGCAGTGCTGCAACCACGCCTAGTATTTGGTTGTCCGCTTTGCCCTGTGGCAAGCTGCCGGGCAGGCTGTAATCTAAGATTTGGGTTTGGAATAGCAGTTTGCCCCGTGCATCGCGTTGGCCTGTGCTGTTGAGTTGAAAGCCTAGCGTGATATCGGCGCCCGTGCTACCAGCCAGTGCGTCCAGCGTTCTGCTGGTTTGGCGGGCATTGCGTGCGACTTCGGTCATGCCTTTTTTGTGGCTGTCTAACTCTTCGAGCACGATCATCGGCAGGAAAATATCATGCTCTTGAAATCGGAATAAGCACATGGGGTCGTGCAGCAGCACATTGGTGTCGAGCACAAAGAGTTTGCTCGGGCCATTGTGGGCACGTTTGCGATTGCGTGCGGGTGTGGGCGTTGTATTTGAAGCTTGGGCCGGCTGCAAGAGCGGTGCATTGTGGGCATCTGGCTTGGGGCGATCAGATTCGCCCGTGCGTGCCGTCTCGGGCGCGGTGGCCGACAGCAGCGCGGGGATTGCCACGGATTTGCTGGGTCTTAGGGTTTTGTCAGTCGAGGCATTGCCTTTGTGAGGCGCTGGTGCAGAAGTTTGCGACTTGGCGGCGGCTTTTTTGCCCGCTGGCTTGGCAGTTACAGGGGCGGCATTGCTAACAGCATCGCTAGCCAATACAGCGGTCGATAGACGGTCTGCACGTTTGGTGGGGGCGGGGGGAAGTGGCATGGTTGGTACGGTAAAAATAAATAGAGGGCCAATAAAAAAAGCCGCCTTAAACCAAGGCGGCTTTTTGAAAGAGTCTGAGGGCATCAACAAAGTGCATGCGGTTGATTATGCATAGTTTCGTTACAGTCGCGAGAAAACCCGAAAAAGTAACGGTTTTTGGCGGCGCTTCAAACCGATTTTTTCAGCGCTTTCACGGATTTCAGCACCTCGTCAACGTGACCTGGTACTTTTAGGCCGCGCCATTCTTCTTTGAGGCAACCATCAGAACCGACCAAGAAGGTGCTGCGTTCAATGCCTTTTACTTTTTTGCCGTACATGATTTTATTTTTGACCACGCCGAACATGTGACACATTTTTTCTTCAGTGTCCGCAATCAGTTCAAAAGGCAGCTCTAATTTTGCTTTGAATTCATCATGCGATTTCATGTTGTCGCGTGACACGCCAAATACAGTGGCACCAGCTTTTAAGAAATCTGTGTACTTGTCTCTGAACTGCATGGCTTCGGTGGTGCATCCGGGGGTGTTGTCTTTGGGGTAAAAGAACAACACTACAGTTTGCCCAATGTGGGTAGTATTACTTACCTTGATGCCACTGGTTGCATTGGCTTCAAACTCGGGTAAAGGTTTATTGACAACAATCGCCATAGGTATATCGGTCTCGCGTGCAGGTGTCAGTCAATGCCAAGGTCTGAGCTTGGGGCGCTCAATGAACTTGACCGTAACTGCTTATTTTACTCCGAAAACGGATACCCCTTAATTTATGCGGCGGGGGGCTAGCTTTATACCAGTAGTGCTGCCAGCACTTTGCGGCCCTCGCCTGCGAGGAAGTTGTAAGTTCTGCATGCCGCATGTGTGTCCATGGTTTCTAGGCCTATATTTTTGGCATGTAAAACCTTTAACCAAGCGGGTTGCGCAAAGCGAAGCCGCTCGCCGCTGCCGAACAAAACAAACTCTGGCTGCATCGCAATGAGGCTCTCAAAATGCGCGGTCGTTAAGTTTTCAAAATCAATGCAAGACCAAGGGCTGTACCCCAGTGTGGCATGCACTATGAGGTTGCCAGAATGTTTTTGGCCGTTGACAGCGACCCAACCGGGCCCGTATCCGGTAATCGTGGGGCCTTGTGTCGAGTCGGGTTGAAATTTCATAGAGGCGATTGTTTTTAGCGTTGGAGTGGGGTTTGAGTGGGGCTTAAAACAGCATGTTGCAGTGCAGTATTATGCTTAAATTATAGTTTTTCTACACGTCTGATCCGCTA
>JBIPME010000386.1:0-2953 GCA_044369275.1 Rhodoferax sp. | reverse complement strand
CGGGGCGTCTGGGGTGGGCGGTGTCCCTGCACGCAGGCGGGTGACTGCACTTTGCAGCGCGTCCAACAGAGCGCCATCTTTGGCCATTACGGCGGGCACGCGTGCGGCCAGTAGCACCTCGGCGGTTTCCAAAAATTGCTTGCGATCTTGGAGCGGCATGGTGGCAGCCGCCGCGAGGCTGTGCAGCAGGCGCTTGAGAAAATTCGTTGTCTCTGCCCACACGCTTTCGGCATGGTCGCCCTGCGCAAGCGCCGCCCAGCACAAGTCCTCGGCGTCGTTGAGGCAGCGGCGTAGGTGCTGGTGGTGGCGATGGCGCTCTTGGCGCACTTGCGATTGCACGGGCGCGCTCAGGGTCTGAAATCGTGCGGTGTGCGCTGGGGCCTGCTGGCTATCCACCGCTGCGCAGAGTGTGGCGTGGCGCAGATGGGGGTGGTTCCACAGCGCAGCTTCTAGGCTGGCGTCTTGGGGGTTGGGCAGGCAGCGGCGCAGGGCGCGCAGCAGTGGCGGGTCTATGCGCAAGGCGGTGGCTGCCATGGCCAGCAGCGTGTCTAGCTGCGGGGGGGCGGCGTGCGCAAGCGTTGGGGCGGCTGACGTTGGCGCGGTAGCCAAGGCAGTCGGCCCAGACGCTAACCCCGCTTCGCTGCGCGGCGCGGTTGCCCTGGCTTTTTCCACGCGCATGCGGCTGTCGGGGCCCCAGCGCAGCACGCGAAACAGGGTGCAGCAAGCGGGCGTTAGCTGTGCCGCAGCCACGGGCATCAGGGCGAAGAGTTCTGCGCCCCGTGCTTTGGCTTTGGCAGCGCAGGCGAGCCACTGCGCATGGGCCGCTGGGTCGCGCTGGAACAGGCCCAAGTCACTGGCAACCAAGAGCGTCGTGCCAGGCCGCACACGGGCCCAGGGATTGGGCAGGGTGCGGTAGTGGTTGTTGGCTTGCCGCGCCAAGGGTTGCCACGGTGTGCACACGCCCTGCGGGCCATGCAAGAGGATGTGCACCTGCAAGTCGCCCTCCCCCAGCTGCGCATGCAGCTTGTTTGCAAGCTCAAAAAAGTCCATGCGGTAAGGCTCCAAGGCGGGCGAAAAGTCCAGCAGCACGACCCAGTTGCGCGCCCAGCGTTGCACGCTTTTGTGCGGCAAATGGCGTGGCAATTGGTACTCGGCCATGCTGCGCAAAACCCGGGGCCAGTCAATGCCGACGGGCCGTTGTATGCCACAGGCGCGTTTAAGCGCTGGCAGCATGCGCGGCCAAGGCACCAGGTCTTGGTACGGCAGCATTGCCGCAGGGGGGTCAGCGGCTAGCTCTTGCAAACTCAGTGCGGGCAGGGCCTTTGCTTCTTGCTGAACATCACGCGCAGACTTGGGCGCCGTGTGTGCCACCCACAGGCTGGGCATGGTGAGGGGCAGGCGGTGGGGCTGCACCGCTTTGGTGTGGCCCAAGCCTGTGTGCTCCATAGGGGGCAGGGGCAGTTGCACTTCGTCGGGCAGCGCATCCACGGCTTGCGGTTTCGGCGCGTAGCCGAACCAGTAGCCATCGGTTTGATCTAGGGCCAGGGGCGTAGATATTTTTAAGTGCAGCGCCCGCAGCAAGTCTGCGCGCCCAGTTTTGGCCAAGCCTGTCATGGGGAGCCTGTCTAAGCGTCGGTGGCCGATGCTGCACCCGCGGGGTCCACGCCAGGGCGGCGCTGGCCCGGGCCATCGTCCGTAGCGTGTTTGACCAGGGCGTAGGCACTTAGGCGCTTTAGCCACTTGACTTGCTCTTTATTGCGTGTGGCTTGGGGCTCGGCAGCGGTTATGTCAACAATGGCGCTGAGCAGGTCAATCACCTCTGCCAACCCCACTTTAGGAAAACCATGTTGCACGGCTACGGCACGGTCTGCCAGGGTCTGCGCCACCGCAAGGGCAATGACGGGGTCACGCACGTGGCTGCGGATGTGGGCGTGGGCGCGCACGCGCTCAGTGAGCCAGTCTGTCAAGGCTTTGGGGTCGCTTGGGGGGTTGAGGTTGAGCACCATGCAGCGGCGCACAAACGCAGCGGGTAGCTCGCGCTCTTCGTTGGTGGTGATGATGATGAGCGGGGCAAACCCTTCTTGCGCACTCACACGGGTGCCGTTGTTCCACATCGGCACCTCAAAGCTATGGTTTGCCAGTACGTCCAGCAGGCTGTTGGGAACGTCTGCATCCGCTTTGTCGATCTCGTCTATCAACACCACGGGCCTGTTTTGCTGCGCTTGCGCCTGCGCTATGGCACGCCATAGCACGCCTTTGTGGATGTACTTTTCATTGCTCGCATCCCACTGGCCGTTCATGCCCAGTTGGGCATCTTGCATGCGGGCCATTGCATCAAAGCGGTAGAGCAGGTCAAGCGCTTCAAACCGGGGGTGAATGACCTCCACCAACGGGTCACTTTGCGTAAGTGTCTGGGCCGCCGCCCGCGCGAGCTGGCTCTTGCCGCAGCCGGGCTCGCCGCGCACCAGCAGGGGGCGCTTGGAGGCGTAGGCCAAGGCCAGCGCATCTAGCTCCGCTTGCTGCCACTGGTGGGCCGCAGCGCGGAAATGGCCTGTCGCATTCAGGGTCAGTGGGTTACCAACGGATAGGCTTAAAAAGGGGTTGTTCATGGCGTGTTTGCAATCATGGAAAAACACTGGACAGAACTGGGAGTGCGACGGGGACTGCCATATATGCCATATATGCCATCGCCAATGTGTCCTTTATGGTGTTAATAGCGCCGGGAACATCTGCGAAAAATCCGGTGGCATCTTTGACAAAATCTAAGGCCGCTTTCACGCGGCTTTTCCAGTCAGGCGTACCCGCTTTGGCTGCTGCAATCGCACCACTCACTTGCTCAACCAATTCATCTCGCATGTCCTTAGTCTGAATCTGCTTGATGAGATCCAACATGGTATTTAAATGCGTCAGTAGTTCAGGAGGGACGTTGGTGTTCTGGACATTGACGTTCGCG
>JBIPME010000497.1:0-3603 GCA_044369275.1 Rhodoferax sp. | reverse complement strand
GGCGGCAACACCGGCACGGGCGGCACGCTAACCGATTCAGACGCTGTGACGATTACGGTCAGTGCGGTCAACGATGCCCCGGTGAACACCGTGCCAGCCAGCATGACCGCCGATGTCGGCTCCGCCAAAGCCATTACGGGCTTGAGCGTGACCGACGTGGACTCGGCCAGCAGCAACATCTCGGTCACCTTGGCCGTGACCAACGGCACGTTAATCGTCAGCGGCGGTTCGGCTACGATCACGGGCAGTGGCACCAGCAGCGTGGTGCTCACCGGCACTTTGGCCGCGGTGAACGCCACCTTGGCGGCCACGGTCACCTACACCGCCACGAGCGCAGGCACGAAAACCCTCACCATGACCACCAGTGACTTGGGCAACACCGGCAGCGGCGGCACCTTAACCGATGTCGATACCGTCAGCATTGTGGCCGCTACGCCCACAGTGACGGTGACCAACGCCACGGGCGACGTGTCGCTGGTCGACTCCTTTTATACAACCACTACGACAGGTTCTACAACCATCAGCACGCCAGTGTGGACCGTCACAGACTCGCGCAGCATTTATTGGGTGCCCGCCTCAGCAGCCACAGGTAATTGGGTAATTTCCAGTGCAAGTTTAGAGGTGGGCGTTATGAGACCAGGGGGAACGGGTACTAGCAATACAACCAACTTTGTTTACAAAGGAACCTCCTTCAATGGTTTGAGCTATACAACGGCCTTTGGTGATGCAGCTGTCGGAGGCAGCCTTATTACAGTTAATGTGTATGACGCCAGTAACGTGCTGTTGGGAACCAAGTCTTACACGCTAGGAAGCGTCACTACGCTAGGCTCAACTTACAACTTCAGCATGACGTTCACCGGCAACGCCAAGCGCTTTGATGTGGTCACCGATGCCAGAAACGCTTTTGCCTACGATGACATGGCAGTCACCAGCGGCGCGGGCACTTCGGTGGTGGTAACGGCCGGCTCTCTGACAGACACCACACCGCTGCTCACAGGCACCATCAGCCGCGCTTTGGCAACCGGTGAAGTGGTGCAGGTCTTTCGCGCTGGGGTTTTGCTGGGCAATGCCACCATTGCGGTGGGCAGTACGAATTGGACCTACACCAGCGCCACCACTGCGGCAGGCACTTATGTGTACACGGCCAAACTGCTCAACAGCAGCGCGGTTGTGGTGAGCACCTCGAGCAACTTTACTTTGAGCATTGTGGCCACACCCCTGGCGCTGGACCTCAACGGCGACGGCGTGCAAACAGTGGGCACGCAAGCTGGCGTCTTGTT
The DNA here is from genome assembly GCA_044369275.1 of Rhodoferax sp. Lineage (GTDB taxonomy): Bacteria > Pseudomonadota > Gammaproteobacteria > Burkholderiales > Burkholderiaceae_C > Allorhodoferax. Next base: position 2,323 of record JBIPME010000497.1, on the reverse strand, counting down.
TGACTTAGACGTCGACGGCAAGCTAGACAACGTGGGCTGGGTCAACGCCCAAGACGGCCTCTTGGCACTGGACCGCAACGGCGACGGCAAAATCAACAACGGCAGCGAACTGTTTGGCCAGTACATGGTCAAAAAAGACGGCAGCTTGGCCAAAGACGGCTTTGATGCCCTGCGCGACTGGGACAGCAACCACGACGGCGTCATCGACGCCCAAGACGCCGTCTACGATGCCCTGCGCGTATGGGTGGACGCCAACGGCGACGGCATTACCGACGCAGGAGAGCTGCGCACCTTGGCCAGCTTGGGCATCACCTCCATGGGCCTTGACGCAACGCACCACAGCGTCACCCAAAACGGCAACATCTTGGGCGACACCGCCAGCTACACCAGCGCAGACGGCACCACCAAAGACCTGGTCGACGTGTGGTTCAAATCCCAGTCGGTCAACGTCATCCAAGGCAGCGCCGAGGGCGAAGTCTTGCAAGGCACGGCAGGCAACGACTACATCGTGGCCGCGGGCGGCGCAGACCGCATTGATGCGGCGGGCGGCGATGACGTGGTCGTGCTCAATGCGGGCAACATGGCCGCACTGGCAAGTGCTGAAACCGTGGCCCAAGTCGATGGCGGTAGCGGTGCCAACATCCTCAAATTCACCGCCACCGACATGGTGCTGGACCTCACCTCACCCTGGGTGGGTGCACACCTGCACAACTTTGGCAGCCTGGACCTCAGCGGCGCAGGCGCGCAAACCCTCAAGATCGACCTCAACACCGTGCTGGGACTCTCGGGCATCCAGGACGTGGCAGGCACCGTGGGCGTGGACGAAAGCAAAATGCTGGTCATCAACGGCGACGCTGGCGACACCCTGCAACTGGTGGCAGCCAACCAATGGAGCACCGTGGCCAGCCACCAAAGCGCAGCCAACCTAACGGCCACCTACGGCAGCAGCTTCCACTTCATAGACGGCCACAGCTACACGCAATACAACTACGCGGGTGTCACCCTGTGGGTCGATGAGCATTTGAGCATCGGCAACGTATAACCTGGCTACAACCTAGCGCTGCAAACCCTAAGTTGTGCCCCCAAGCGCAACTTAGGCAATGCACTTAAGGCAACAACGCAAAGCAATAACGTAAAGCAGGGGCGCAAAGGCATAACGTAAAGCAGGGGCGCAAAGCAGGGGCGCAAAGGCATAACGTAAAGCAAGAACGCAAGGAAGATAAAGGCAAACAACAAGGCCATTTTTAACCGTGCTAGAGTGACCCATTTGTCCATTTCCCATTCGCTTGGTGCGAATGGGCTGCCATGTGAAGGTCCGCCATGCCCCCCACTGAACCCCAACCCAGCGCCTACGGCAGCACTGCCGAGGCCGCGCTTGACCCCCAAGCCCCTCTGGCACCCACGCCACGCAAAGCCACGGCACGCTGGATGCTCTCGCACCCCGCGCACTGCATCGCCCTGGGCTTTGGCGCGGGCCTATCGCCGCTCGCGCCGGGCACCTCCGGCACGCTCTGGGCTTGGCTGGTGTTTCTGCTCCTAGCGCCATGGCTGGGCGACATGGGCTGGGCCTTGCTGATCGCCGCCGCACTGCCGCTGGGCTGGTGGGCCAGCAGCGTATCGGCACGCCATCTCGGGGTGGTCGACCCCAGCTGCGTGGTCTGGGACGAAATTGTCGCCTTCTGGCTGGTGCTGTGGCTGGTCATGCCCACGGGCCTGTGGGGGCAAATTGCCGCGTTTGCCCTGTTTCGCTTCTTCGACGCCGTGAAACCCGGCCCCGTAGGCTGGGCCGACGGCCTGTGCCACAACCTCGACCCCCGCACCGACCGCAGCGCCTGGGTCAAAGCGGGCGCAGGCATCATGGCAGATGACCTGGTCGCCGCCGCTTGCACCCTGTTGGCCATTGCGCTGTGGCGTTGGTTATGAGCGCCGCCAACGCTAGTTTGCCGCCCCTTGAGCCCGCGTCTGCGCCCTTGGCCGCCGTGTGCGCCGCCTTGGCCGCCGACTTGCTGGCGCGGCATTGGCGCTTGGCCTGTGCAGAAAGCTGCACCGGCGGCATGGTGGCCATGGCCTGCACCGATCTGGCGGGCTCCAGCGCTTGGTTTGACCGTGGCTGGGTTACCTACTCCAACGCATCGAAAACCGAACTCCTGGGCGTAGACCCGCAACTCCTGGCCGCGCACGGTGCCGTCAGCGAAGCCGTTGCCCGCGCCATGGTGCAGGGCGCTTTACAGCACGCCCAAGCCAACGTGGCCCTGGCCGTTACCGGCATCGCGGGCCCCAGCGGCGGCAGTGCCGACAAACCGGTAGGCACCGTCTGGTTCGC
>JBIPME010000288.1:0-3603 GCA_044369275.1 Rhodoferax sp. | reverse complement strand
CTTGCCCACCCAGCGCAGCTCAAAGCCGTCCTCTTCCACCTGCACGCCTGCCGGGTTGGCCGGGTCTATGGCAATTTGCAGCGCGGCGGCGTTGATGCGGATGCGGCCCTCGGCGTCGGTCTCTATGGCCTGGGGGAAGTGCTTGCGCAGAATCTCAAGGTTTTGCGCGGCGGGGCTGGGGGAGGTCAATATGGGGTTGTTGGGCATGGGAACGTTTTCGCAGTTTCGTTCTCGACTTTAGCATCAACCTCCTTGGCCGATGTAGCCAGCGCGGTCACCGCGCAGCGCAGTGGCGAGTGCGGGGCCAGCACACCCAAGTAGCGTTGCCTGTGCGTGCTTGTACGTGAATTTCAGGGGCGAGGAGGGCATGCCGGGCGGCAAGCCCAAAATGCTTGTTTTTGGGCGTTGCCTTGCGTGCTGTCAATAATTTTCACGCCGGTAAGCGAGTTTGATGGGGCTGGCATAGATGCCAAACATAGCGCGGGCGCAGGGGTAGTCGTCCCACAGGCCCAGGGTGCCGGTTTGGCCTAAGCAGTTGAACCAGTTGCCGGTGAGGTAGCTGGGCACGCCTAAAACCAAATCTGCAAAGCCCACGCCTGTGAACGTGCCGGTGCTGCTGCTGGGTGCACTCAGGCGCACCGCAGTGCGGCCATTTTTGAACACATTGCTGTAGCTGGTGCCCGCAACCGTGGTGCTGACGGTGGCGGTGGTGAGGCTGCTGCCCAAGGGGTTGCTGGGGTAGAAGTACAAACCCAGCGCGCCGCTGGGCGAGGTGCTGGCGGGCAGCGTGGTTTTGTTGGGGGGGCTTAAGGGGGTGCTGCTGTCCCAGGTGTTGGTGGCGAAGGCCGTGCCCATCCAATATTCGGCCTGCACGGGAATGTCGAGCGCCAAGCGGGGGACGCCATAGGCGTTGCTGATTTTGATGCGCCCAAAGCGCACCGCGGTGCTGCCGAGTTTTTGCGCGTTGCAGTTGGTGGCGGCGTTGCTGGCACCGCCCGTGGGGCTGGTGCAGGCGCCCGAGGTGTCGGCGCGCATGTTCAAGTCGCTGCCCAGCAAGGTGGTGTTGGGGTCGGCAATTTGCAGGCCCACGTCCAGAAAGTCAAACGGGCCTGCGGCCGCGTCTTTGGTGGCGGTGCAATTGGCCGCGCTGCTGGCGTTCAGCGCGGTGCTGGTGTTGGCGGGGCGGCTGAAGGTGGTGTTGGTGCTGGGCAGGGTGTATTTGCCGTTGCTCCAGCTGGTGCTGGGCAGGCCGCTGATGCGCGTGCCCAGGTTGCAGCTTTGGTTGCTGGAGGGCTGGTCTTCGGCGACCAGGCTGGGGTTGACCACGGGCACGCGGCCTTGGCTGTGGTTTTGGGTGATGCTGTTGCCAAAGCTGCTGCCGGAACGGGCCTCCACGCTGTAGGCCAGGCCCAGCCCGGCTTGACCCATGTAGACAAAGCTGTTGTTGGCCGCGCTCAGGCTTGATGCGGTGAGTTTGAAGTGGTCGGGCACAAAGCGGCCTAGCAAGGCGCTGTCCGCAGCCAGACCAAAGCCGCAGCCGTATTTGCCGTCGCTGCTCAAGGTGTTGGAGAAGCTGTTGGCGATGCAGTCGCCGGTTTGGTCCAAGGCGGTCCAGGTGTCGTCGTAGATGCCCGCGCTGTTGCCGCCCGTGCTGGCGGTGCCCAGGAATTTAAAGTGCCCGGCCTCGCTGTAATAAAAGTTGCCGCTGGCGGTGCTGTTGCTGCCCGAGGTGGTGGCGGCGGGAAAGGCCGTGCTGCTCAGGCTGCCCAGCACCCAGGTGGCGGCGTTGGCCGCCATGGCAGCGGGGTTGATTTTGGCTGTGCCGCGGTAGCCTGCGACGGCGGTGCCCACGCTAAGACTAAAGCTGTCGGTGCCGGCTTTGAAGACGGGCGCACCCGTCAGGGCGGTGTTACTGGCGCTGCTGCTCAGGCTGGTGAAGGCGCTGGGGCGCACCGAGAAAACATCGGTAGAGCAAGCGGTGGTGCTGCCGTCAGAGGCGCGGGCCAGAATGCGCTGGTAGGCATTGGGCACGGTGATGTTGGCCGAGGTTTTAAAGCCCGCGTCGGCGCTGGAGAAGCTCAGGGTTTGGCTGGTGGCGATTTTGGGTTTGCTGCAACTGCTGCAAGCGCTGGCGCTGGCGTTGCAGCTGCTGCCTGTGCTGTCGTCAAACAGGTCCAGGGTGACGGTTTTGTTGCCGGTGATGGCGTAGGCTGTTTCGGTGGCGGTTTTGGCCGCGTTCAGGGCGGCGACTTTGAGGTTGAAGGCGGTGCCTGCGAGTTTGGTGTAGATGCGCCCGGTGGCGGCGCTGCTGCTGGAGAGGCTGCTGTCGATGGCGTTGAAGCCGCCCAGCGTGGGCTCGGTAAATATGGTGCCCTTGAGGCCACAAATGCGCACAGCGCTGATTTCGTGGACGTTGTTGTAGCCGCCCGTGGCACCGGTAAATGTGATTCTAAAGTTGGCGGGGGGGGCGCTTTGTGAACTGTTGACGGCAAAAATATTGGGCAGGGACAAAACGTTGCTGTAGTTGCCCCAGCCGCCCGTAGTGTCGCGGTTCACCGCGACGGAGACGGGGGCGCTGGTGGTGCCGGTGTTGCTGCGGGAGTCCACCACGATTTGGTAGAAATCTCCATAGGCGGGAATGCTGCTGTTGGCATGGATGCCTTTGCCCGTGTTGGTGAGTAAGTTGCCGCTGTTGCCCAAGGGGTTGTTGCTGGTTGCAGAGCCACGCGCACCGACGGCTTGGCTGCTGGTGGCGAAGCCGCCCCACTCATCCAGTCCCACGCCCAGCCAGCCACCCGCAAAGCCCGAATAGGCAAAATTAGAGCCGCCGCTGCCTATTTGCAGTCCTTGGGCGGCATCGGAGAAAACGATGCCCATGCCATCAGCCCCATCGTTAACGGGGCTGTAGGCGAAATGGCGAAATTCAACGGACAAATAGTTGCCCGCAGCTGGAAAACTGCCTGGAACAGATGCGCCTTTGGCGTTGTCGTTGGTGGCGTTGGTTAGGCGCAAGTAGCCGGGGTTGACGATGCTGGGGTAAATGCCGGTGGTGTCGCTGTTGCTCAAAATCCAGTTGGCGTTGGCCACAATGGTGGAGGGTTGGATGTTGCTGCGGTCAAAGGTGTCGCATTTGCAAGCCAGTGCCAAACCTGCGGGTGTGTTGCTGGGCGGGGTGCAGGGGAACAAGGTGTAGTACACCGTGACTTGGATGTGGTCAATGCTGATGCTGGGGCTGGCACCGGGGGCCACGGTTTGCTTGACCGACACAGCCGCCCCAAAGCTGCTGTGATTGACGTAGGCGGGGGTCCATACGTCGCCCCACAAATCGCTGCCGCTGCCGTGCAGTTCGCGCGTGTCGGTGTTGGGGTACGCGGTGGTGGTGGCCCGGTTGCTGCTGCCCACGGTGCCGCTTTTAATGAGTCGCACAAGGTTGTCTGTGCTGCCATTGTTGGTGGTGGCGCTGGCATTGCGTTCTACATCGACCACGATGCCGTCAATGCGTGCGCTGGCGGGAATGCCAAAGCCAAAGTTGCTGCAACGCAGGTAGTTGCTGCTGGCACCCGAGCTTAGGCTGACGCTGGCCTTTGCATCGTTAGAGCTCAG
>JBIPME010000287.1:0-3608 GCA_044369275.1 Rhodoferax sp. | reverse complement strand
TGCAGAGAATTCGGCAATTGCCAGAGGACTCGTTCACCGATTTTGTTTTCGAAAAAACCAGTTTGGGCGAAGTTGGATTGGGTTTTCGTTACAGCGATCAATCGGTGCTCAGTTCACGCCAAATGTCAGACGGCACATTGCGAGCCTTGGCCATATTGACGGCCTTGGAAACAGTGCCAACAGGTTCCCGGTTGGTCGTTGAAGAAATTGACAACGGCATCCACCCAGCCCGTGTGAAGGTGCTCATGGACGCTGTCTGGGAGACCGCTGAGCGTCGCAAGCTCAATGTCTTGGCCACCACCCATAACCCCGCCACGCTGGATCAACTCAGTGATGAGCAAATCAAATCCGTGGTGTTGTGCTTTCATGACCCCGCTGTGGGCGCATCCCGATTGCTCCCTATTCCAGACCTCCCGGCTTCCGAGTCGATGCTGGAGCAAGGGCGTTTGGGGGAGTTGATGACCCAGCAGGTGCTGGAAAAACACGTTCAACCGGGGTTTGCTGAAAAGCGTGCTGAGCGCGGATTGCAATGGCTTCAAAAAATTCAAGAGGCCAACAGAAAGTTTGTGCTGTGAGCAAGCAGGCCAAATCCAATCCATTGGCGAGTGTTGTGCGCTTGATTGTGGTGGACACATCTTATTTGTTAGAGCTTTTCCAAGTGCCTGATTGCAGCAGTAATAGGGCTTACGGCCCCATTTGCAAGCGGTTTGAAAATGCCCGTCAAATAACCGATCAACTGCAGGTGCCTTTGCCTGTTTTGTTTGAGCTGGGTAACCATGTCGCAGATGTGAAAAATGGACAAGACAGAAGACGCTTGGCCGCCATGTTGGTGGAGGCCGTAGACAGCTGGCTGTCGGGAGAAACACCTTTGACGATTGTTTCGTCCATGAACGACGCCAGAACCGTACAAGACTTTCGTGATGCGGTCACAGGATTGACACAGGAATTCAAAAGCTTGGCACCAGATCGCCAGGGTTTGACGAATGCGGCGATTGCACTAGACGCCAAAAGCTTGCGGAGCAAGTACAAGAACAGCTCATTGAAAACATACCTGGTTCACATCTGGACCACCGACAAAAAATTAAAAGCACTTGAACCCGATGCCGAGGCCAACGCCTTCGTGGGCGTTTGACTTTGCCTCGAAAGAAATCCATGCCCGAAATCGTCTTCAAAGGCAAAGAATAGGTGAGCCACCCGACCGCTAGACCGTGGTGTCGCCACCGCGTGCACGCCGCGTGTGCGTTAGCTGCGCAAGCGGCGACGGCGATGCCCAGAATTGAGCCCCGTGGGGGCGTGTGGGCAATAACAAATCGGCTGGCAAGCGCAAGGGTGAAGAATACGCAAAAGAATCGAACTTGGGTTCCGTGAGGCTGGACGGATGAGTGCTTATTCGATGGCGGCTACGAGGGTTTGAATGTTGGGAACCTGCTTGTCGAGCTGCGACTGGTTTACCGTGACGCTCTTGCCAAGCAAAGTTTTGGAGCCTGAAGTAAGGTTGGCGATGGGGATGCCGCATGCGCCGGAGACAACGGATGCGGTATTTGCATCGTTTACTTCATACTGAAACATTTTCTTGAATGCACGCCGTGTCGCTGGGAAAGGGGCACCATTGGGATGAATGCAAAAAAGATTTGGATTGGCTTGCCAAACCGCATAAATTTCATCACCAATTTCGTTCACCACGGTTTTAAAAGCTGTGGCAGATGTCTGGTTGGCTTGCGTGAGGCGATTACCTACGTACGTATAAAGCTGGGGCAGCGCCATTCTGAAACGCTCGGCGTTGAGGAAAAATTCTGACTGTTGCTGCGCGGGCTGGCCTAGTTGCCGACTTACCCCAAAGACCAGCGAAAGCACGGCGCGCACGGCACGTTTGGAGGATCCATCCGCAGAAAAGGGAACAATAAGTCGGTCCGATGCCGAAAGCGCCAGTTCGGTGTAAATAGAAAAACTGGGGTTGCAATCAATAAACACCGTAGTGAGTGGGTGATCCCACGCGGTGATGATGTCACTAATCAAGTCACTGACCCATGTATGCACGATGCGCCAAGCATCTTGGGGGCCTGGAAAGGTGGCAGCCGTAACGCGTGAGGACTGTATTTCCAGTTGCTCGTCACCTACAACCAAGTACAAATTTTGGGGGATATTTGCGTTGTATCGACTCACTTGGGTTGCATACCTTGCGCCAGTACGCGGGTTAGCGTAGGGGCTGAAGATACGGTCTTCCACATAGTTTGAGATGGTCGCTTTGGGTGATGCGAGGTGAAGGGCGTTCAGGTGCGCTTCGCCGTCCACAATGCCACCAAGCAGCATGGAAGATGCATTGGCTTGTGGGCACAGGTCAAGTACCAGAACACGGCGATCCGCATGGCAACGGGCATATTCCGACGCAATTTGGAATGTGAGGTAGCTTTTGCCAACACCACCCTTGTTATTCCAGATTGAATAAATGTTCATCCCAAGTCTCCTTCAATACCTGCATTTACCGTAACTGATCACCCTGAAGAGCCCCTTGTTAGTCTCGCATTGAGAAGCGACGCAGAGGAAATTCAATCCCATGAGGCAAAGTATTGCACAGATTTTTTGCTTGCGAAGGCCCTTAGTTTGTTCAGTCGGCGTGATCGCAAATCGCCCAATCACTGCTCGGAGCACTTTGCTGCATCGTTCGCACCGCTGCAAAGCATTCGACGTGGGCAGGTCAAGATGTTTTGGCATTCCAGTGGCTGGCATCGCCCTAGCTGGGTTGCAACCTCTTGCGCGGGCCAAGTTTTTGAAACGCCAATGCGCCCAGCAGGCTGCACACGCCCAGCAGCACCGCCACCGCCAGCGGCCCGGCGTGCAAGGGCGCGAACTGTAAATGGTGGGCTAGCCAAGGGGTGTAAATGCAGGCCAGTAGCACCGCAACCGCGCCGCTGACCACCCACAGCGCGGTGGGGTTGGGGGTGCGCAGGCGCGCCCAGAGGGTGAGGCTGTTGGAGCGGTTGGCAAACACCAGCATGGCGTTGGCCACGACCAAGGTGACGAAGACCATGGAGCGCTGTTGTTCGGGTGAAAAGTCCAGCGCGTACCCGTAGCTCAGCGCGATGGCGGCGACCACGGCCAGGCCTTGGCCCAGGGATTGCAGCAGGGCGGGGCAGCCGAAAATGGGGGCGCGGGTGTTGCGGGGTGGGCGTTGCATGCTGTGTGGCTGCGCGGGTTCGTTTTCAAACGCAATGGAGCACGAGGGATCGATGATGAGTTCTAGCAGGGCAATGTGCAGCGGCATGAGCAAGGGCGGCAGCGCAAACACCATGGGCACCAGGGCCAGGCTGGCAATGGGGATGTGGACTGCAAAGATGTAGGCCATGGATTTTTGCAGGTTGGCAAATATGCGCCGCCCTAAGGCAATGCCGGTGACGATGGAGCCAAAGTTGTCGTCCAGCAGCACCAAGGCGGCCGCTTCGCGGGCCACGTCGGTGCCGCGCTGGCCCATGGCAATGCCCACATGGGCGGCGCGCAAAGCGGGGGCGTCGTTCACGCCGTCGCCCGTCATGGCGACGATTTCGCCGTTGCGCATCAGGGCTTGGACAATGCGCAGTTTTTGCTGCGGTGCGATGCGGGCGCAGACGTTG
>JBIPME010000285.1:0-3609 GCA_044369275.1 Rhodoferax sp. | reverse complement strand
ATCGGGTGGCCACCGCGTGCAACGCGTACCCGCTACCGAAACCCAAGGCCGCATCCACACCAGTGCCTGCACCATCGCCGTACTGGCAGAACCCGATGAAACCGTCGCCATTCAAATCAACCCGGCTGACTTGCGCATAGACACCTACCGCGCCAGCGGCGCAGGCGGCCAGCACATTAACAAAACCGACTCCGCTGTGCGCATTACCCACTTACCCACGGGCATCGTCGCTGAATGCCAAGATGGGCGCAGCCAACACAGCAACAAAGCGCAAGCGCTGCGCGTGCTGACAGCGCGCATCCAAGAAAAAGACCGCAGCGAACGCGCCGCCAAAGACGCAGCCCAACGCAAAAGCCTGATTGGCAGCGGTGACCGCAGCGACCGCATCCGCACCTACAACTTTCCGCAGGGACGCTTTACCGACCACCGCATCAACCTCACCCTGTACAAACTGCTCACCATCATGGAAGGTGACTTGGCCGATGCCATCGAAGCCTTGCAAGCCTACGAAGCAGCGCAGCAAATGGCGGACCTGGAACACAGCGCATGACCTTGAACGAAGCCCTCCAAGCCGCCACACGCCTCAACCTAGAACGCCTAGACGCCCAATGGCTGCTTTTGCACACCCTAGGGCGCCCCTACACAGACCGCGCTTGGCTGTTGGCACATGGGGACGACACCCTGTCGGAATCGATGCAAACGCAGCTACAAACCGATATGCTGCGCCGCGCCAGCGGCCAACCCCTGGCCTACATCACCGGACACAAAGCGTTTTACGGGCTGGAACTGGCCATTGATGCGCGCGTGCTCGACCCCCGATCCGACACCGAAACCTTGGTGGACTGGGCCCTGTCCTTGGACGAACCTGCCCATGCACCCATGCGCCTGATAGACCTCGGCACCGGCAGCGGCGCCATTGCCTTGGCGCTCAAAAGCCAGCGCCCACACTGGCAGATCCATGCGCTAGAACGCAGCGCCGACGCCTTAGACCTTGCCCGCCACAACGCACAGCGCTTAGGGCTGGCAATCCAGTTTCACGAAAGCGCATGGTTTGAAAAAATAGAAGGCCGCTTTCACGCCATCGTCTCCAACCCGCCCTACATCGCTGAGCACGACGACCACCTTGCGGCACTCCAACACGAACCCCTGCAAGCCTTGGTCAGCGGCGCAGACGGCCTAAACGACATTCGCAGCCTCATTGAACAAGCCCCCAAGCACTTAGAACCTCAAGGCTGGCTGCTCCTAGAACACGGCTACAACCAAGCCCCTGCCGTACGCGAACTGCTGCAACACGCCGGCTTTACGGCGCTGCAATCGCGCCAAGATTTGTCCGGCATTGCGCGTTGCAGCGCAGGCCAATGGCCTCGCTAGCATCCCAAGGCCTCACCATTGAACGGCTGCGAGCGCTCAAACTGCTTGGCTCCAACGTGCTTCGAAGCCCCCCAACCCGTGCCACACTTGGCCCCATGCAGTTAAATATCGTATCCGTCCCAGTCACCACGCCGCCACAAACCACCCAACCGTTTAGCCGCTAAAAACAGGAATCCCCATGACCACCATTCAAGTTGAATTGCCCGATGTGTTGGTACAAAGTGCACAAGCCGCTGGCTTGCTCACTGCGCAAGCGCTGGAAGCGATGCTGCGCGAGCAGCTCAAGCGCCAGGCGGGGGATGCCTTACGCACCCTGTGGGCCAGCGCACCACCTGAGGAGTTGACGCCGGAGATTGGGCAGATGATTGATGAACAGGTGCAGGCGGTGCGCGCCCAGCGGCGCAAGCAGGCAGCCCATTGAGCCGTAGCCTTCCAGTTTCACGAAAGCACATGGTTTGAAAAAATAGAAGGCCGCTTTCACGCAAGCTGCGCCTGCTCCCTGTGCGCCACCGCTGGCACGCCCAAGCGGTTCACCCCGCTGATCAGCGCCTGCAATGAGGCCGTGACAATATTGCTGTCTAAGCCTACGCCAAAACGCTCCAAACTGGTTCCTTGCGCCGTCAACTCTAAAAATGCACAGGCCTGCGCATCGGCGGCCGTGGTGCTGGCTTTGGTGGAGCGCTCTTCAAAGCTGCGCACCTGCACCACCATGCCCAGGTGCTGCAAGGCATGGACTGCGGCGTCGATGGGGCCATTGCCCTGCCCCTCTACGGTCAGGGTTTGCCCGCCGATCTCCAATTGCAAACGCACGCCCTGCACATGGGCTTTGCCTTGGGATGGCGCCTCGAACAGCTGGTGGTCTACGTAGCGAATGTGGGCCTGGGGCGCATTCAGGTAGGTGGCGTCAAACAAATTCCAAATATCTTGCGCCGTCATCTCGCCGCCGTGGGTGTCGGTATAGCCTTGGACCTCGCCCGAAAACTCCACCTGCAAACGTCTTGGCATCACAACGCCAAACTCCGCCTCCATCAAATAGGCCACCCCGCCTTTACCGGATTGGCTGTTAACGCGGATCACCGAGTCGTAGCTGCGCCCCACATCGGCCGGGTCAATGGGCAAATAAGGCACATTCCACAACGCATCTTTTTGCTGCGCCGCAAAGCCTTTTTTGATGGCGTCTTGGTGTGAGCCACTGAAGGCGGTGAAAACCAAGTCGCCCACATACGGATGGCGCGGGTGAATCGGCAGCTGGTTGCAATGCTCCACCGTGCGGGCCACGGCGTTAATGTCGGAAAAATCCAGTCCAGGCGCAACACCTTGGGTGTAGAGATTCAAGGCCAAAGTCACAATGTCCACATTGCCCGTGCGCTCGCCATTGCCAAAAAGACAGCCCTCCACCCGGTCTGCGCCGGCCATCAAGCCTAACTCAGCCGCAGCCACCGCAGTGCCCCGGTCGTTGTGCGGGTGCAGGCTCAGGATAACGCTGTCGCGCCGTGCCAAATTGCGATGCATCCATTCAATCTGATCCGCATAAATATTGGGCGTGGACACCTCCACCGTGGCGGGCAGGTTCAAAATCACTTTGTTGTCCACCGTGGCCCCCCACTGCGCCGTCACCGCATCGCAAACGTCGCGCGCAAACTCCAACTCGGTGGACGTAAACACCTCGGGGCTGTACTGAAGCACCCACTGCGTTTGGGGGCGCTCAGCGGCCAAATGCTTGATGAGCTTCACACTGGAGACTGCCAAATTCAACACCTCGGCTTTGCTCATGCCAAACACCACTTCGCGGAAATTGGGTGCGGTCGCGTTGTAGACGTGAACAATCGCACGGCGTGCGCCCTGCAAAGACTCGAAAGTGCGGCGAATCAGGTCTTCACGGGCTTGGGTCAGCACTTCAATGGTCACATCCGCAGGCACATGGTTGCCCTGAATCAGGGTGCGCACAAAATCAAAATCGGTTTGCGACGCGCTGGGGAAACCCACCTCAATCTCTTTAAATCCAACCGCACAAACAGTTTGGAACATGCGCATCTTGCGCTCCACATTCATGGGCTCAAACAGGCTTTGGTTGCCATCGCGCAGGTCGGTGCTCATCCAAATCGGCGGCGTTGTAATGGTGCGCGATGGCCATTGGCGATCGGGCAAAGCAATCGCTGGAAAAGCACGGTATTTGGTAGAAGGGTGGGCTAACACGGGCAAACTCCTTAAAGCATAACGACGAACCTAGGTCACAGA
>JBIPME010000286.1:0-3609 GCA_044369275.1 Rhodoferax sp. | reverse complement strand
ATTCCCGTGGCCCATTTGCGAAACTGCACCGCCCGCTCGGAGTTGACTTTGTAGCCCACGGCAATGGTGGCCGATAGGTTGTAGTGTTGGGTGTTGTAGTTTTTGCCGTCTGCGGCAGTTATTCGAAAATTTCGAATAACTTCGTCTTGCTCTAGCTCGTTATCAGAAAAGACTTTTTTGAGGTGGTAGTTGATGGTTTGGGTTTCCACGCCGTAGAGCGCACCCATCATTTTTTGGCTCAGCCACACGTCTTCGTCGGCATACACGGCCTCTACCCCGCCTTGGCCGCTGGCAGCGACAAAGGTGAGGTATTCCGCTGCGGATGAGCGAATGGTGGGCAGGTTTTTTTTAGCGTTCACGCTCACAGTTCCTCAGTTTTGAATTCGCTATAGCCCTCAAAGTAGTAGCTCACGTCAATGCCTTTCATGTACAAGGCGCGGTCATGAATGTGGTCGGTTAGGGCCTCTTTAAGCAGGGTTTTGATTTCAAGGTCTTTCACCGGGCTGCGCTGCATGGCGCTGAGGTAGCCTTCTTTGTGCACACGGTTCCAGTCCACGACCTGCTGAGTTTCTTTTTTGAAGATCAAATCCAGCCAGATGCGGGTGGCGCGGCCATTGCCTTCACGAAAAGGGTGGGCCACATTCATTTCCACGTATTTTTCGACGATTTGCTCAAACGTGGCTTGCGGCATGGTGTCGATGTGTTTGAGCGATACCTCCAGATACATGACAGGCGCAAAACGGAAACTCCTCTTGGCGATGTTCACCGTGCGGATTTTTCCAGCGAGGTCGTAAATATCGTCAAACAAATAGGCGTGGATAAACGCAAGGCCAGCGAAGGTGCCGACTCCCACCTGATCAATGTCGCCGGAGTCAAAGAGTTGCTTGGCTTTTTGCTTGCTGATTTTTTCTTCCACCTTGGCCAGCTCAATTTGGTCGGTGATGCCCAGTTTGTTTTCAAGAATCATGTGGGTGCTCCTTCTTTTTGAACTGTCAACTTCGGGTTGGCAGTTTCCTGCACATCCTGCTCCTCGCCTTCAATCTCGGCCACGATGACCTCATCGGACAGAACGGCGTACTCGATGCTGTCGTCACCGCATTCAATGTAGGCTGCAAAGTTTTCGCTAAAAAGCAGGGTTTTGATTTCAAGGTCTTTTTTTACGCTGTACCAGCGGGGGACTTGACGCCTGGCAATTTATTTGACGGGCTTGCCATTTTCAGTAAGCGCCCCAGCCTTAAAAACATATACATGCTTTTCTTTGACCGACTTCCGTTGCTCTGCTTGGGGTGCAGCGGGTCCCCTAAATCCTCGCATGGTTACCAAAATAGAATCGGCCATTGGTTTCACTTCAATGAGATCGGTGCAAGTCCCAAAAGCAGAACTCGCTTTCACGCCAGAGGCCGAGGTGGTGACAAAATAAAATTGAGCAGGGCAGCTCGATCCCCCGTTGTCTCGGATAAGAACGACATCGCTACTTCCAAGTTGATAAGTGCCAATAACGCTGAGGCTGTTGTTCCCATGAATCTCGGGGTTCAAGGGGCGATTTTTGTACAAGAGCATGTGCTCGTTATTAATGCTTAATGTGCCAAAGCGTGTAGAAATATTTTCGGCATGTGCAAAAGAGGCGAGGGACAACAGCGATAAGCTCAAAACAAAAGGTCTCAACATTCAATTTCCTAAAAGTTAAATTTCTGACAGGCTCGAAAGGATCAACAGGGGCGGTTTCAAGCACGAAGTGCAACAGAGATGAACCCGAGTCTGTTCTGTTCACTTTGGGTATTGTCGCTGCACAGCAGCTCGCAAAGACCCAGCCATGGCCGCGATTTTGTCGGACCTCACCACCGCGCCCGCCCCGCACATGCGACGCGTTAAGCGCGCAAGACGAAACCACGGTGGCTGTCCAGCATGATCCATGCGCCTTTGCATGGCTTGCCACCGCTCCAAATCCATGTCGGCACGGCTGAGATTTTGTTCAGCGACTCGCTGCGTTATGCCCAGCGTGCGCAAGCGCACAACGCGGATGTGAGCTTGCATGCATGGCAAGGCAGCCGCACGTTTTCCCCAACGGCACGGGCAGCCTACAGCCGGCGGATGCGGCACTTGAAACCATGGCTTCTTTTATTGCAGGCCATTTGCAGCACGCTTAAGTACGTGTACTACGCGTGCTACGTGTACTACGCGTGCTACGTGTAGTACGCGTGCTACGTGTAGTACGCAAACTACTTAACCACTACAGCGTCTGTCATGCGGTAGTACAGTCCAAAAGGGTCGTCCGACAACACGGCGAACTGCCCCTCTAACACCAGCGACTCTAGGACGTATTTCACGGGCACCTTGGTTTTAACCTCGACCATGCTTTCCGGCCCGCCGGGCGTGCAAAAAGAGCAGGTCAACGGCACCGAGCTCAGCAAAAAATGCGTGTGTTTTTCGCCCGGCTCCAAAGGCATCATAAAACCTTGCACGCGGTGGCTTTTTTTGTTCAAGGCACGCACTTCGGCGGGAAAAACCGGCAACAAGCGATTTTTTTCTACCTTGGTTTTTACCGCTGTGAGCATGCCCCAAGGCAGCACATCGGCGCGCTCTTGCAGCGCGGCAAACGGGCTGTTGGGGCTGTGCACGCCCGCGCCTTTGCCCACAGGGGCCACGTTGGGAATGGGCGAACTTAAGGGCGTAGGGGTCTGCGCCCAACTGGCAGTGCCCGCCAACAGCGCCACCCAGCAAGCCACAGCCAAACTCCGCCCCACCCCCGACAGCCGTGCGCCCACCTGCTCAAGTGCAGCCATGCCTACGCCTGCCCCTGTACCTGCACCTGTACCTGTACCTGTACCTGTACCTGTACCGCAGGGTTGGTGATTTTTTTGAATGTGTTGAATGCGTTGCGTATGTTGAATGTCTTGAATGCGAAACATAAGGGTTTACTTCTTTTGCAAATGAAGGAAAGTTTTCCTGAATTTTTCAACCTTGGGCGCCGCCACCGCCATGCAATACCCTTGGTTGGGGTTGCGCTCAAAATAGTTTTGGTGGTATGCCTCCGCAGGCACATAGTTTGCCAAAGCCAACACCTCTGTCACCAAGGGCGCAGCGTATGCACCGCTTGCCGCCATCTCAGCCATCAAGGCGCGCGCCTCTTGCGCTTGCTCGGGGTCGCTGTAGTAGATGCCGCTTCTGTACTGCGTTCCTATATCGGCACCTTGGCGATTGAGTGAAGTGGGGTCGTGAATCAAAAAGAAAATTTCTAGCAAGGCACGCGTAGAAACCTGCTCGGGGTCGTAGCGCAATTGCACGACTTCGCAGTAACCGGTGTCCCCCCCGCAAATTTGCTGGTAGCTAGGCGCAGGTCCAGGCCCATTGGAATAGCCCGACTCCACCGCCAGTACGCCACGCACCTGCACAAATACGGCATCTGTGCACCAGAAGCAGCCGCCACCCAAGGTGATTTTTTTTACATTTTCAGCCATAAACCATCCTCTTTAAATCTATTTTTAACCCACTTTAGACCTGCTTTGGATCCCCGCTTGTCCCTGCTAAACCACAGCCCCCAATCGGCCCCAAAGCACTTCCACCCAACAAACACAGGCGGCGCAAGCAAAAAAACCGGCTTGCTAATTA
>JBIPME010000284.1:0-3611 GCA_044369275.1 Rhodoferax sp. | reverse complement strand
TTCAAAAAAGGCTAAAAAACATTAACGCCTTTTAAAATGACTACTTCTTTTGCCAAATAGCAGAAAAAAAGCCATCTGTTGCATGGCGGTGGGGCCACAGCCGCAGGTACATATTGCCGCCATCACCTCCGCTACACAGGGTTTGCGCCTGTGCTACTTTTAATCTTTCCAATATATCACCAGCAGGCACACCCATGAAGTCAGGATTGTCTTTGCTAAACGCCTGTGCAACTGCCTCATTTTCTTGCATTAACAGACTGCAGGTGGCGTACACCAGCCGACCTCCAGGCTTTACCAAGCGGGCTGCGCTTTGCAAAATAGCGGTTTGTTTGTGCACCATTTCTTCCACCGCTGCCAGACTCTGACGCCACTTCAAATCGGGGTTACGGCGCAAAGTACCCAAGCCGGTGCAAGGGGCGTCCACCAAAACCCGGTCGATTTTTCCAGCCAAACGTTTAACCCGGTCATCGCGCTCATGCGCAATGGCTGCGGGGTGCACATTGGACAGACCACTGCGCGCCATACGCGGTTTAAAGGCATCGAGTCGATGGGCGGAGGTGTCGAACGCATAAAGGCGGCCCGTGCTACGCATGGCAGCACCTAGCGCCAAGGTTTTTCCACCCGCCCCGGCGCAGAAATCCACCACCATTTCACCCCGTTTAGCTTCGACCAGCATGGCCAAAAGTTGTGAGCCTTCGTCCTGCACCTCAAAGTCTCCGCGCACAAAGCTGTCTAACTTGGTTAATGCAGGCTTGCCCTCAATGCGCAAACCCAAAGGAGAGTACGGTGTGGGCGTCGACTTGATGCCCGCTTTGGACAGTTCTTTTTGCAGGTCTGCGCGCTTGGTTTTCAAATCATTCACACGCAAGTCCAAGCCTGCGCCTTGGTTAAGGCTTTCAACCAAGGGCCAAAACGCGTCGCCCAAACTGTCTTTGAGCGGTTGGACCAGCCAATCTGGCAGGTTGTGGCGGTGGCGCTCCATTAAATCGTGGGGCTTGACTGCATCGCATTGGTCCAGCCATTGCTTTTCTTGGTCGGTTAAAGCGCTGCGTAAGAAATCACGGGGGCCGTAAAACCCCAGTATGGCCATTCTGCGTTGCTTAGAGCCGCTGCCCGAGGGGGCCAAATGCTCAAACAACTGTTTTTTACGCAATACGGTGTAGACCGTCTCTGCCATGGTGGCACGCTCGCGCGGCCCCAATCCACGGTTTTCACGAAAAAAACGCGAAACAATGGCATCGGCAGGGTAGTCAAATTTCAAGGTGAGCCTGACCAATTCGGCGCAGGCTTCTAGGAGAGCTTTTGGGTGCATAGAGGGCTATTGTCCCATGCGCAGCCCAAGCGAGGGAAAAGCTGCCCCACGCAGCGCACACAGCCTACGCACGCGCATCACCCCAGCGCAGCCGGGTAACGTCGTCGTCACCGTACAAGGTCTCGCCGTGGCGGTTTACGCAGTATTGTCTAGAGACAATCATTTCAAAAAAATGCATGTCCGCTGCGATGCGGGTGTATTCAAACAAAATACTGCGGGTAATACTTGCGCCTTTGCGAATAATGCAGCCATGGCCAATCCAAGCCGGCCCGGTAATGCTAACGCCGGGGTCGATTTTCACACCCGAGCCAATGTAGACCGGCCCTTCAATCGCGACTTGATCCCAGGGGATGTTGGTATTGAGACCCACCCAAACCCCTGGCTTGATTTGTTTACCGGGTATGGGCATGTTGCCAATATCACCGCGCAGCACGCGTTGCAATACAGTCCAATAATCACTTACCCTGCCAATATCAATCCAGTTGAAGGGTCTGTTTTGCACATAGAAAGCTTGTTTTTCTTGCGCCAACTGGACAAAAAGCTGTGATCCTATGTCGTACACCGTATTCGAAGGTATTTTCTCTAGCACCGACGGCTCAAACAAATAGATACCCGTGCTTGCCAAGGTGGAGCGGGCGGTTGCGGGGGTGGGTTTTTCTTGGAACGATTCAATGCGGCCGTCGGCATCGGCCACCACCATGCCATAGGACTGCACCTCCGAAAGGGGCACTTCCAGCGCCACGACGCTGGCCAATGCGGACTTGGCTTTATGCTCCAAAAGGGCCGCCGTAATATCCAAATCAATGAGTGCGTCGCCACACAGCACCAAGGTCGTTTCGTCAAAAAAACCGCTGAAGTTCTGGATTCTGCGCATTCCACCGGCAGACCCCATGGGTTTGGGCAGTATGTCGCCATGCTCGCGCGTGCCCTCGTAGGAGTAACCAATTTGCACGCCAAAACGGCTACCATCCCCAAAATACTGCTCAATGCGCTCATGTTGGTAAGCAACATTGACCATAATTTCGGTGATGCCATGGCGCGCCAAATGTTCAATCAGATAAGCCATCACCGGTTTGCCCAAAATGGGCACCATGGGTTTAGGTAAGTCTTTCGTTAAAGGGCGTACCCGCGAGCCCTGGCCTGCGGCCAGAATCATTCCTTTTGCCATTGTGTAAGTCCATTATTTAATTACTTGCGCACTTTCGCTTTTCAAACACATCTGCAAGCCAAGTGGCTACTTTGCAACCATTTACGGTGCAGCCATTTCAAGTTTAGCGATCTTCTTAGTGCGCTATACCGCATACCAAAGACAAGCCTCTCTTGAACCTAGCGCAGCGCCATAACCCGACCGCTATTAAATTTAAAGAAAGTAGTTTTTGCCAACGAATCAACTTTCTCATCACCTTATCAGTAGCCTGCGCCCTTCGGGGTGTTGTCGAAACTATTTGTAATGTTTTTGCAGATATTTCTATCTAACTGTAAAATTGATACACTTTACCTAGTTAAATCAAATAAATGACATCATGAAAAAAAAATTGCACCACCGCTTGTGTATCGCATTAATGGGCACTCTATTGCTGGTGGGCTGCCAAACGCCCCCATCGGCACCTGTCTACACAGGGCCAACCCTCTCCATTCAACAGTCGCCGCGTGGCGTACAACTCTTTCTTCCCAGCAATGCCCTGTTTGAATCGGGCAAATCAACCCTAGATGAGGCCCTAGCAGGCCCCTACATTCGCCGGGTTGCTGAATTATTAAATGGCAAAACTGATAAATTGGTTCAACTCGAAGGCCACACCGATACGGTCGGCAGCTTGGCCTTCAACCAACCCTTGTCCGAAGCCCGCGCCCTGAGTATTAAAAATGCGCTGGTTAAGGCCGGTGTTGCAGCCGAGCGCTTAAGCAATCTGGGGTTTGCCTTTAACCGCCCTGTAGCCTCCAACGTAACGGAGGAGGGACGTAAGCTCAATCGCCGCGTAGAGGTGATTATTTTGGGCGAAACGGTGGAGGCCATCACCAAAGGGGAGGCATCCAATTCCTTTGAGTCCGCTTGGGACAAGCTCAAATCCTTGATTGACCAAGGTTTGGTAAAACCTGTGGAAGCACGTCCATGAAATCACCCACAATGAACCGACGCAATGCTTTAGGCGGCATGGTGGCAGGGTCCCTCTTGTCTATGGCGGCCGCTTCACAAGCACAAAGCAGCCCTCGCGTTACCACGACAAAGAATGCAGGCCCCCGCTTAGGGTTGGCCTTGGGCGGTGGCTCGGCACGGGGCTTTGCGCATATTGGCGTACTT
>JBIPME010000283.1:0-3621 GCA_044369275.1 Rhodoferax sp. | reverse complement strand
AAAGCGCTAGCGGTACGCAGGTGTATTCGGATAGGGCTTGATTTTGTAGCTGCGGGCAAGGGTTGCGGCGGGGGCAATATGCCGTTGAAGGCGCAGTTTGCTATGCCAAGCCATACCGTGGCATGGCTTGGGCTACCTTGGAATGCGCCGTTTGCTACCTGGGTTTGCGTAGCTTTCTACAATCGACGCATGATTTCAAATTCTCCTGTTCCTGGCTTGGCCACATCCCCCCTTTTAAGCACCCTTAATCCCGAGCAGCGCAGCGCGGTCGTTTTACCCGCAGAGCATGCCTTAATCTTGGCGGGCGCGGGTTCTGGCAAAACCAAGGTGTTGACGACGCGCATTGCTTGGTTGCTGCAAAACGCCGAGGTTGGCCCCGGCGGCATTATGGCGGTCACTTTTACCAACAAGGCGGCCAAGGAGATGATGACGCGTTTAACGGCCATGCTGCCCGTGAATGTGCGCGGTATGTGGATTGGTACGTTCCACGGCTTGTGCAATCGGTTTTTGCGTGCGCATTTCAAAATGGCGAATCTGCCCCAAGCGTTTCAAATCTTGGATACCCAGGACCAACTCTCTGCCATCAAGCGCTTGTGCAAGCAACACGACATTGATACCGAGCGCTTTGTGCCCAAGCAATTGCAGTGGTTTATTGCAGCTTGCAAAGAAGATGGTTTGCGGCCTCATGCGGTGGAGGTGCGTGACGAGGAGGCGCGGCGTAAGGTGGAAATTTACACCTTGTACGAGTTGCAATGCCAGCGCGAGGGGGTGGTTGATTTTGGTGAGTTGATGCTGCGCTCCTACGAGTTGCTGCGCGATCACGCGGCGATCCGAGAGCATTACCAGCGTCGATTTCGGCATATTTTGATTGACGAGTTCCAAGACACTAATAAGCTGCAATACGCGTGGATCAAAATGCTGGCCGGGCAAGATGCCCAGGGCAGGATGACGGGCACCAGTGCGGTGCTCGCTGTGGGGGACGATGACCAAAGCATTTACGCTTTTCGCGGCGCACGCGTGGGCAATATGGCGGATTTTGTGCGCGAATTCCATGTTCAGCACCAAATTAAGCTAGAACAAAATTACCGAAGCTACAGCAATATTTTGGATTCTGCCAATGCGCTGATCAGCCATAACAGCCGCCGTCTAGGCAAAAATTTGCGCACGACCCAGGGGCCTGGAGAGCCGGTGCGGGTGTACGAGGCGGTCAGTGATTTTGCCGAGGCGCAGTGGATGGTAGATGAGATGCGGCAGTTGGTGCGTGATGGGCTAGAGCGCAAAGAAGTGGCGATTCTTTACCGCAGCAATGCGCAAAGCCGCGTGATTGAGACCGCGCTTTTTAACGCAGCCATGCCGTACCGGGTCTATGGCGGACTGCGGTTTTTTGAACGTGCCGAAATTAAGCACGCTTTGGCCTATTTGCGCTTGTTGGAAAATCCCAATGACGACACCAGCTTTGTGCGGGTGGTGAATTTTCCCGCACGCGGCATAGGCGCACGCAGCATTGAGCAGTTGCAAGATGCTGCGCGGGATACGGGCTGCTCTTTGCACGATGCGGTGAGTGCACTGAGCGGCAGGGCGGGCGCGTCGATTGCGGCATTTGTGGCGAAATTGGACGTGTTGCGGGAGCAGGCGGCCGATATGACCTTGCGCAACATCGTCAGCTTGGTGCTTAACGAAAGCGGCTTGCTGGCGCATTACCGCGCTGAACGCGAAGGCGCTGACCGGGTGGAGAATTTGGAAGAGCTGGTCAACGCGGCAGAGAGTTTTGTGACGCAAGAAGGCTTTGGCCAAGAGGCCGCTGCGTCCCATGCGTCGCCTCTGAGCCAGAGCCCCGCGAGCCAGGGGCTCACAGGCCAAGGTGTGGAGTTGGGTTTCGATGCCAACACGGATGCGGCACTTGCGTTCGGCGAGACGGGGGAGACGGGAGAAACGGTATCGCCCTTGGTGGCTTTTTTGACCCATGCCTCGCTCGAATCGGGCGACAACATGGCGCAATCGGGCCAAGATGCGATTCAACTCATGACGGTGCATGCGGCCAAAGGGCTTGAGTTTGACGCGGTCTTCATTACCGGAATGGAAGAGGGTTTGTTTCCGCATGAAAACTCTTTGAGCGACCGAGACGGCTTAGAAGAAGAGCGCCGTTTAATGTACGTTGCCATCACCCGAGCGCGCAAACGCCTGTACCTGACCCACTCGCAAACGCGCATGCTGCATGGCCAAACCCGCTACAACAGCAAGAGCCGATTTTTTGACGAACTGCCAGAGCAGGCACTGAAATGGCTCACCCCTCAAAAGGGCAGCGGTATGCGTGAATTTCCGGCCGGGGCTTGGGATTCGCAGGCGGGCCATGCATTCGCCGCAGACCGCTACACCAGCCAAGTTGCAACGCAGCCCGTGGCACGTAAGCAAGAGCCCAGCCATGGGCTTAAAGTGCACCAAAGCGTCTTCCATGCCAAGTTCGGGGAAGGCAAAGTGTTAACGCTAGAAGGCAGCGGTGACGATGCGCGCGCGCAAATTAATTTCCCGCGCCATGGGGTGAAGTGGTTGGCTTTGAGTGTGGCCAAGTTAACCCCCGTGCCTTGATGAAGGTGGCACAACTTCTCTGCTGCGCAGCGCAGGCTGCGCGGTATCAAAGTTAGGTCAAACCGTTAATCTCTAAAATCCAAGGTGTTTTTTCCCAAGCCAGCACTTCTTCTTGGAGCAAATGGGCAGATTGTGGGTAGCTCTCCGCCCAGTTAGGGCGCAGGTTGAAATGCAGTGATTTGGTTTTGTTGTCCAAACGGCTGAGTGAAATGCCCTCTAAGTCGGGGTCGCGCCTAGCGTGGCACAAAATAACCGCCAGACGCAATGCCATCAGTTGCATTGCCAAGCCATCGTCATTTAAAAGTGGCTCTAGTTTGCGCAATTTGCCCCGGTGGCCCAGCACCAAAAGACTGAGCCTGTGCATTTCTGAAATGGCAAAACCCATGGCATCTGCATGGTCCAAAATATAGGCCCCGTGCCTGTGGTGGTCATTGTGGGAGACGCAGGTGCCAATTTCGTGCAATTGCGCGGCCCAACCCAGCTTGCGCAGCAAGCGGTCGCGGTTGGGCTTGTCGGGTTGCTCTGTTGCATGCAGTAGGGGGGTGAGCAGCTGCGTGGCCACCTTGCTTACGCGCGCGCCATGTGCTTGGTCTACCGCGAAGGTTTTGGCCAAGCGTTGCACACTGTTGTCACGCAAATCACCAACGCTGGCATTGCGCCCCATCAAGTCACAAATTAAACCGTGGCGTAAACCGCCGCTTGCCATGGACAAGCTGTTGATGTTGAGCAGCTTAAAGATGCTGCGCAGCACGCTTAAGCCCCCGCCAATAATCGCTTTGCGGTCTTCGCGCATGCCCGGCATGCGCAGCCGCTCTGCGCTTTGCGCTGAAATCAGGCGCTCTAGCAGCCAATCTAATCCTGCTTGGGTAATGCTGTCGGCAGGCCAGCCCGCCGCTTCGAGTGCATCGCCAATGGCACCTACGGTGCCTGCCGAGCCATAGGCAGCATCCCATAGGTCGGGGTGGTAAGCATCAAAAGCCTCATCAAGCACCGCAGTGGCGGCCACTTCTGCCGTATTAAAAGCTTTTTTAGTCC
>JBIPME010000282.1:0-3624 GCA_044369275.1 Rhodoferax sp. | reverse complement strand
GGAGAATTGTTGGCTGTATGCTTGGCCGTAATTGGGCGGGATTTGCATGCCAATCAAAATGAGTTTGGCACGCGTTGCGCGCACCGCTGTGGCCATGGCCTGCAGGTTGTCTTGGGTCATTTTGAGCGACAAGCCGCGCAGCGCGTCGTTGCCGCCAAGTTCGATGAGCACCAAGTTGGGCTGGTGTTGTCGCAGCAGTGCGGGCAGCCGACTGCGTCCGCCGGCGGTGGTGTCGCCACTGATGCTGGCGTTGACGACTTGGTAGGCCATTTTTTCTTGGGTTAATCGCGTTTGCATCAGTGCGACCCAGCCCGTGCCACGCGCCAAGCCGTATTCCGCGCTGAGTGAGTCTCCAACGACGAGCACCACGGGCTTGTCGGGCGTGGATTTTTGGGGGGTATTTTGTGCCTGGCTGGGTGCGTGGCATAACGCTGCCAGAATGCAGCCCTGTAAAAGCACGCTAAAGTAGCGTAGAACCAATGGAAGTTTCATGTCAGATTCAATTATTTCAGTAGAGCAGGTGAGTAAGTCCGTGACGGATTCCACCGGAACGTTGGATATTTTGTGCAATATCGATTTTGCACTTAAAGCAGGCGAGACAGCGGCAATTGTGGGCGCTTCAGGCTCTGGGAAAAGTACCTTGCTTTCCATCATCGCAGGTTTAGATACACCTAGCAGCGGAACGGTGCGTTTGGCAGGGCAAGATTTATTTGCCATGAGCGAGGATGCGCGTGCCGCATGGCGTGCCCGCAAAGTGGGTTTTGTCTTTCAGAGTTTTCAGCTTTTGGGCAGTTTGAGTGCCTTGGAAAATGTGATGTTGCCTTTGGAGCTTGCAGCGCAAAAAAACGCCCGCAAAACGGCCATGGAGATGCTGGACCGCGTGGGGCTTTCGAGCCGCCATAGTGCCTACCCCAAGGTGCTTTCCGGTGGTGAGCAGCAGCGTGTCGCATTGGCGCGGGCTTTTGTGGTGAATCCTGAAATTTTGCTGGCCGATGAGCCGACTGGGAGTTTGGATTTCGCCACGGGTGAGAAGGTGATTGAACTGATGCTGGCCCTGAACCAAGCACAGAAGACCACCTTGGTGTTGGTAACCCATGACCGCACGATTGCAGCGCGTTGCCAGCGCCGCATCACCATCGATGCGGGGCGGCTGGTGGATTGAAGGCAGTAGCGCCGCATCCACCGGGGTGCGCCCGTTGCGGCGCAAATCAGTGGTGCAGGGGCGGGGGGCTGACCGTGCGTGGCCCGCTCGTTGCGGACTTAATGCCTGCGTTGGCAACGCCTGTCAATTTGTGAATTCGCAAGTTGGTGGGCAATGGGAGCTGCGTATACGTTGATAATCGCTGCATGTCTTCATCCCCCAAAATTCTCTTTGGTTTTCACGCTGTTGGCGTGCGTCTTAAAACAGCGCCGCAATCGATTGTTGAAATTTATTATGAAACCACGCGCCGCGATGCGCGCATGCGGCAGTTCTTAGAACGCGCGCATGCCGCTGGCGTGCGTTTGATTGAGGCCGATGGCATGCGCCTGGCCAAACTTGCGGGCAGCCATGGCCACCAAGGCGTAGCAGCGCGGGTGCAAGAAGTCAAACTCGTGCATTCATTGGATGCTTTGCTGGAGGATTTGGAATCCGCCAATGCCGCCTTGCCACTGGCGCAGCGTACCAACCCTTTGATTTTGGTACTCGACGGTGTGACCGATCCGCACAATTTGGGTGCCTGCTTGCGCGTGGCCGACGGTGCTGGTGCCCAGGCGGTGATTGCCCCCAAAGACCACGCAGCGGGCATTAACGCCACCGTGGCCAAAGTGGCAAGCGGCGCAGCCGAAACCGTGCCGTATTTCATGGTGACCAATTTGTCGCGCACCCTCAATGAGCTCAAAGAACGCAATATTTGGATCATAGGTACCAGCGACGCGGCAACGCAAACGGTATATGAGGCCGACTTAACGGTGCCAGTGGCCTTGGTGCTGGGTGCCGAAGGCGAGGGTATGCGCCAGTTGACCGCCAAAACCTGCGACCAATTGGTGCGCATTCCTATGCGCGGCGCGGTCGAGAGTCTGAACGTGTCGGTTGCCAGCGGGGTGTGTTTGTACGAGGCTTTGCGCCAGCGCGGTTCGTAAAAAAAGCAGCAATGCTGCGCGGTGGCGGTGGCGGTGGCGGTGACGGGCTGCTGCGTTGATGGTTGATTTCGTTTGCCGCTCTGCCTGTTTGCTTGCTTGTTTTTCGTTTGTTCGGGATCGCCTACACCCAGCCAAACCAGCCTAAAACCGCCCCTGCCGCCAGTAACCAAAGCAGGTGAATGCGGGTGCGCCACACCAGCAGGGTCACCGTGCCGGTGAGCAGCCACAAGGGCCAGTGGGCACGCCAGTTGCCGTGGCTGGCGGTCAATAGCCAGCCCGTGGCCGCCAAAAGCGCAATGACGATGGGGGCCATTCCTGTTTTAAACGCCCGAACCGCACGCAGCTCGCGGTTTCGGTGCCCCCAACGGGCTGCGGCAAAGGTGAGTGTGGTGCTGGGCAGCAAAATTCCCAGCATGGCCAAAAAAGCCCCGAGCAAGCCCAGTGCCCAAGTGCCCATGCCAACCGCCCCTATGGCCAGTGCCGCATTGCTGCCAACATACCATCCCATGAGTGCGATAAACAGCACATTGGGGCCGGGTGCCGCCTGTGCCAGCGCAATGCTGGAGGTGAATTGCGCGTCGCTGAGCCAATGGCGTGCGTTGACGAGGTAGCGGTGCATCTCGGGTGCGGTCGTAATCGCCCCGCCAATGGAGAGCAGAGACAGCGACATAAAGTGCAAAAACAGGTCCAGCCAGTCCCACGCAGAGAGTGCGCCAGACAGCGCTGTTGCCAAGTGCGCCTCGGTCATGCCGCGTCCCCTTGGGCGGGTTTGAGCCGCATATAGGCAAAAATGCAGGCGCAGCTGCCCACCGACAGCAGCAACCCAATCAACGGCATTTTGAAGATGCCTATGGCGATAAAGCTTAAGCTGGCAAAACCCCAGCAGACCCCCATGCCCATGGCATTTTTTTCGAGCGCGGCGATTAATTTAAGCCCCGTCGCTGTAATCAAACCCGCAGCCACTGCACCCATGCCGCGCAATGCGCCTTGGACCTGGGGTATATCGGAAATTCCCGAAAACAACACCGCCAAGGCCAGCACCAGCACCAAGGGGAACACCAGCATGCCAGCCAGCGCTGCCAGCGCGCCACGCACACCAAAATAGCGGTCGCCAATCATCAGGGACAGATTGACCACATTGGGGCCGGGCAAAATTTGCGCCACCGCCCAGTCCTCTACAAATTCCTCTTGCGTGAGCCACTTTTTTTTCTCAACCAACTCACGCTGCACCACGGCCAGCACGCCACCAAAACCCTGTAACGCCAAGATGGAAAAAGACCAAAATAAATCTGAACTGGATGCGGGTGCTGCGTGGGGTGTGGGGGGCGGTGTCGGCTGGGTGTTGGGATGGGTAGGTGTTGAAGTGGATGTCGGTGTGGGTGGATTTGCTGGATTTGCTGGATCGGCTGGATCGGAAAGTGGGGTCTGCATGCCAAAGAGCTTACCCCAATCCAAGCCTGGCTTGGGCTGCGTTTGGCCCCATGGGGGCGTGACCTAGGCTTT
>JBIPME010000280.1:0-3626 GCA_044369275.1 Rhodoferax sp. | reverse complement strand
GGGCTACGCCAGCTTGTTCTTCTTGCAGTTCTTTGAGGGTTTTGTTGATGCACTCTTGGCTGAAAGCGTCAACTGGCAAACCTTCTACCACTTTGTACTCACCGTTTTCACAGGTGACGGCAAAGCCAAACAAGGTGTCTTTAGGTATGCCGTACTGGCCGTCGGAAGGAATGCCCATGGTGACCCATTTGCCTTGCGTGCCCAGCGCCCAATCGCGCATGTGGTCAATGGCTGCATTGGCGGCAGAGGCGGCAGAGGAGACGCCTCTGGCCGCAATAATAGCCGCACCGCGTTTGCCCACGGTGGGCAAGAAGGTGTTGGCGTTCCAGTCGTGGTCGTTGATCATGTCTTTGACGCTTTGCCCTTTGACGGTGGCAAAACGGTAGTCTGCGTACATGGTGGGCGAGTGGTTGCCCCAGACCAGCATGTTGTCAATGTCGGCCACGGCTTTGCCCGTTTTGGATGCCAATTGGCTCAATGCGCGGTTGTGATCTAAGCGCAACATGGCGGTGAAGTTTTTGCGTGGCAGATCAGGGGCGCTTTTCATGGCGATGTAGGCGTTGGTGTTGGCGGGGTTGCCTACCACCAAGACCTTGACATTGCGCGAGGCCACCGCATTCAGGGCTTTGCCTTGGGCAGTGAAAATTTCAGCATTCACGGCCAGCAGTTCAGCGCGTTCCATGCCGGGGCCACGTGGGCGTGAGCCAATCAACAAAGCGTAGTCCACATCTTTGAAGGCGGTCATGGGGTCGCTGTGGGCTTCCATGCCCACGAGCAAGGGAAAGGCGCAATCTTGCAATTCCATCATCACGCCTTGCAGGGCCTGTTGTGCTTTTTCCACGGGAACTTCCAGCAAACTTAACACGATAGGCTGGTCTTTGCCCAGCATTTCGCCAGATGCAATACGGAACAAAATGGCGTATCCAATTTGGCCTGCTGCCCCAGTCACTGCAACACGAACGGGCTTCTTGCTCATAGAAAAAACTCCTGAATAGTGGTAAAAAAATCAATTTCCAATTAGAAACCTTTTTGCCGATGGCTAAGCTTCTAATATTCAATAAGAGTTTACCCTTGATTTTTGTTTAAGCCCAATGAATCTTATGTCTTATATAAGATATGCTCTGCAACTGCTGTTACCCAACGGCTTTTGCTTTAACGGCTTGTGCGCGGGTAGCAGGCCTACCACCGCAATTTGCCACAATTTTTGTCCTATGGTGATCAAATCAGAAAAATTTCTGTACCCGCTAAAACCGCATTGGGCGAAGCGCCCGCTGCGAGCCGCCGTATGACGTCTACAGGTGCGCCTTCGTACAGCCCTTTGTACCAACAAATCAAAGTTTTGTTGCTGCAAAGCTTGGAATCGAGCGAGTGGAAGCCCGGTACGGCCATTCCCAGCGAGCAGGAGTTGGCCCTGCGGTACAAAGTCAGCCAGGGCACCGTGCGCAAGGCGATTGATGAATTGGCGGCGGAAAATTTATTGGTGCGCCGCCAAGGTAAGGGGACTTATGTAAGCACCCACTCAGAGCAGCATGTGCAATACCGTTTTTTGCGGCTGATGCCGAACCACGGAAGCCTTGAGAGTGTGGGGCCAGCGCAACGGCACATTGTTTCTTGTCAAAGCGCGGTGGCTGCTGACGACATTGCACAGGCCTTGCAGATTCCAAGTGGCAGCACGGTGTTGGGCATACGCCGGATTTTGTCGTTCGATAACGTACCGACGATACTGGAAGATTTATGGTTGCCAGAAATGCCCTTTCAAGGGTTGACAGTGGAGCGGCTCAGGAACTATGGTGGGCCGATGTACGCGCTGTTTGAAACGGAATTTGACGTGCGCATGGTGCGGGCTGAAGAAAAAATCCGTGCGGTTTTGCCCGATGACGCACAGTGCAAGCTTTTGAATACGGGGGCGTACACACCGCTTTTAAGCGTTGAGAGAATCGCCTTTACTTATAACGACATCGCAATGGAGCTACGACGTGGTATTTATCTAACAGACGCCCACTTTTACAAAAATACTTTAAATTGACGCACTGCATCAATTCCGCCCCTTGTGTAGGGGTTTTGTGAAATAGAATTTTGACTCTTCATCTTGGCAACTAAAAGTCGATACTACCTAAAAGGCAATTCATGACTGAGCTACTTAATCCACCGGCTTCCAAACGCCCCGAATTTCGCAACATTAACGCGTTCAGAGATTTGCCCACCTACCGCCTTCCCCCCGCAGGCTGGGTTTCCATCTTGCATCGCATCAGTGGGGCCATCATGTTTGTGTTGATGCCCTTCATTATTTGGATGTTTGACAACTCCATCTCCTCAGAGATCTCCTTTAGCAAATTCACCAATGTATTTACTCTGGGTGCAGGTGCTATTCCTGGTGTGGTTTTTAAATTGCTGGCTTTGGCCTTGATTTGGGCCTATTTGCACCATTTCACGGCGGGTATTCGGCATATTTGGATGGATGTAAGCCATGCCGCCGTGAGCAAAGAGTTTGGCCGTGCATCCGCTTGGGTGACCTTGCTGTTGGGATCAGCGGTCACGGCAGTACTTGCCGCCAAATTGTTTGGTTTGTACTGATTTTCACATTTAACAATAAAAAGGACATCAATTATGGCGGTTAATTTTGGCGCAAAGCGCACTGTTGTCGGCGCCCATTACGGTTTGAGAGACTGGCTGGCGCAACGCGTGACGGCAGTTTTAATGGCTTTGTTCACTTTGCTGGTGTTGGCCCAAGTGATTTTTTCCAAAGGCCCTATCGGGTACGACAAATGGGCTGGTATTTTTGCCGCCCAATGGATGAAGGCGCTGACCTTCGCGGTCATTGTTGCCATGCTCTACCACGCATGGGTGGGCATTCGCGATATTTGGATGGATTACGTCAAGCCCGTGTCGGTGCGCTTGTCGCTGCAAGTGTTTTCCATTGTTTGGTTGGTTGCCTGCGCGGGCTGGGCCATTCAAGTCTTGTGGCGACTCTAATTTTTATTACAACTTCATAACAATCCCCATTTAGTCCATTTAGGCTTCAATTCATGTCACATTCTGTATCTAAGCGCAAATTCGATGTTGTTATCGTTGGGGCCGGAGGCTCCGGCATGCGTGCCTCGTTGCAACTTGCGCGCGCGGGCCTTAATGTCGCCGTGTTAACCAAAGTATTTCCCACCCGCTCGCACACCGTAGCTGCGCAAGGTGGCATCGGCGCGGCGCTGGGAAATATGAACGACGACAACTGGCATTACCATTTCTACGACACGGTCAAAGGCTCCGACTGGCTCGGTGATCAAGACGCCATTGAGTTCATGTGCCGCGAGGCGCCCAAAGTGGTCTACGAGCTGGAGCACTTGGGCATGCCATTCGACCGCAATCCCGATGGCACGATTTACCAAAGGCCCTTTGGCGGACACACGGCCAATTACGGTGAAAAAGCGGTAGAGCGCGCCTGCGCGGCTGCCGACCGAACCGGGCATGCCATGCTGCACACCCTGTACCAACAAAACGTGGCTGCCAAAACCACCTTCTTTGTCGAGTGGTTGGCCATGGACCTGATTCGCGATGCCCAAGGTGACGTGATCGGCGTTACCGCCATTGAAATGGAAACCGGTGACGTGCATGTTTTGCAAGCCAAAACCACG
>JBIPME010000281.1:0-3626 GCA_044369275.1 Rhodoferax sp. | reverse complement strand
TAACCGCCGGTGTCACGTTGCACGCCTTTAGGCTTGCCCGTAGTGCCGCTGGTGTACAGGGTATAGCTAGGGTGCTCAGACGCCAACCAAACACAGGCCACCTCAGCATCCCAATACTGCTGCCTTAACGCACTCCACAAGTGATCTCGGCCTGGCTGCAAAGGCATAGGACTCAACTTGCGGTCGATCAACACAACAGCGTGGGGCTGGTGGCTGGCAGTCGCAATCGCTTGGTCCAACAGCGGCTTGTAAGCCAACACCTTGCCTGCGCGTGAACCCGCATCGGCACTCACAATTAACACGGGCTTGGCATCTTCAATCCGAGACGCCAAAGCACCTGCCGCAAAGCCACCAAACACCACCGAATGGACAGCCCCAATACGCACGCAAGCCAACATGGCAAATACCGCCTCGGCAACCATGGGCATGTAAATCAACACCCTATCCCCCTGTTTAACGCCCAACGCCTGCATCGCTGCCGCCATGCGCTGCACCTCAGCATGTAGCTGCGTAAACGTATAGCTTTGTTCAGACTGAGTCTCTGAAGAAACAGCAATCAACGCGGCTTGGTTAGGTCGGTCTTTCAGATGGCGGTCTATTGCGTTATGGCATAAATTAGTTGTGCCCCCGACAAACCACTTGGCAAATGGTGGATTGCTAAAGTCACAAATTTGGGTGGGGGGCGTGCGCCATTCAATCCGCTGGGACTGCTCTGCCCAAAAAGCATCTGGGTCATGGATAGAGCGACGATAGAAATCTGCATACGTATTCATTTGCCACATCTCCTCTTTTTAAAATGCCCTCTCAGAAACCAAAGGGCAGTATTATGAATTGGTACTTGCAAAAATTGCCGCACAAAAAAACAACTGGTGTGCCGCTTGGGGAGCAAAAGTTAAACCCGTAGAAATGCCCTAACGCATCTGCGTAACAAGCGCCTCAATTTCCGGGAAAGCGGGGTGTTCCGCGGTGCGCACCCATTCAAAAACCACCATTTCTGTTGTAACCAGCCCAGCACCTTCGCTAGCCAAACGGTCAAAAGCGGCATCCCGACTGCGCTCGGTACGCGCACTACAGGCATCGGTAACCACCCACACATCAAAGCCATCTTCCAAAAGATCCAGCGCGGTTTGCAAAAGCGCAATATGGGCCTCTAAGCCAGCCAACACAATGGTTTCACGCACGGCGGCCTGGGGAACTGCTTTCTGCAAATGCTTGGGCAAGCTACGTGCATTACCTTGCAAAGGCTTAGGCTCTGGGCGAAGCAACTCCCCCAAGCCCTCCTCTACCGCACTCCATTGCATTTTTGCCAAACGCCCAGACCGCCCCGCATGCAACACCTCAAGCAAAGCAGGCTCCGTGGCCCCCATGCGTACCGGATTTTGTTCGGTATAAAAAGTAGGTACATCCAGCATCGCAGCGACTTTGGCTAAACAAATCGTGCGTGCAAGAATGGATGAATGCTCCCACATCGTCGGAATTAATCCTGACTGGAAATCCATTAATACCAATTGCGATTTTTCAAGTTCTAACAGCATGCGTTACTTTCTTTGAGTTTCATGAACATTCACTTTCAAGCTAAACCGCCATAAGCATACCCAATCACAACAAAGCACAAACCCAAGCCTAACTGAAAGCGCCCTTCATCGTTCGGCGTGGAACTTTAATGACACAATAGACAGTAGGCCCTGCAAAACCCCAAATCCACCACGCCCACTTAAAAGGCTCTAGGGCGCTCTGTTGTGCATTGCCTCCCATGGCAATTGGGCTGCAAGCACCGCTTGCGGGTGCTTGAGGTCAATCATCTCGTCCAAGCGATTACGAAAAAAAATCTTCACGCATCTTATGCTGCATCAAAATATTGAAAATCTCATGCTCTGAAATTTTATTATTTCGCTTTTGAGAGTTTTAGGCTATTGGAATACCCTTGAAAGCCAGTTTTCATGCGGGGTTTGGGGGCTTCGCAGGGCTGACTATTTACGACTCTAGTGTGTTGATCTACACAGTTTTCGATAAGTTAAAAAATAGCGACCTTTATTGAAAACGCTGTTGGAAAAAAGTTATTATCTGCTTGCGTAGGCTTTGAAATGACTTACCGCAACTATTGATGGGGCGCATCTATTGCAACGCATTTACCCCCTTTTTTGCGTTACTTTATTTCGTATTTGGGCTTTGGCGAGTACTTCGAATGAACTTTAACTTTTCTTCTGTGTTTAAAGCGAACTCTTCTTCCTTTCAGTTGCAGGAGTGCGTGGAGTTGGCTTTACTTTACGAGTCCTATAGGCGTCAACCGATTTCGCAAATTTTAGGGGCTTCAACCGTAACTATTCTTGTTTTGGTTATTATTTGGCTAAACGGATCGGATAAATCACTTGCTTTCTACTTAATACCTTTGCATTGCTCATTTCTTTACAACTATTTTTCTTATACGAAATTTTTAAAGGCTAAACCAACAGCATCTGAAATGAAGTCTTGGCAGGGACAGTATTTTCACCAATGTTGGGTTAATGGTTTGGCATGGAATGCAATTTCGTGGCAACTTATTGATGGTTTAAGTAGTTCGTTGCAAACCCTGTGGGTTTCTTATTTCATTGCTGTAGGGTTTTCTTCAGTGATTTTCTTATTTGCGAACAATCGGGGATCAAAATTATTTTTAATTAGTCTGCTTTTTCCTTCTGTTGTACGTTTTTACGCAATGGAAAAGGATGGAGAATTAATTTCATATGTAATTCTTGCCTCTTTGTGTTTTATGCTATTTCAAGCCGATGAAATGTATAAAACCTTTTGTGCATTGATTCAAGCCAGACAAACAGAGGAAGAAGCACGTAACCACGCTGAGGTTGCGAACACTTATAAAAGTCAATTTTTGGCCAATGTAAGCCACGAAATTCGTACGCCTATGACGGCAGTTTTAGGAATGTTGCAATTGTTAAAAACCACACCGCAATCTGCGCGCCAAGTAGATTACACAATAAAGGCTGAAGCAGCGGGTCAATCTTTATTGACTTTGATTAATGAGGTGTTGGATTTTTCAAAAATTGAGGCTGAAAAGTTAGTGTTGGAGAAGCGTCCATTTAATCTCATTGCCTTGCTTGATGAGGTGGACTCGTTATTGGTGGTAAATATAACTAAACCTATAAAGCTTCAATTTTTAATTGATCAGTCTATTCCTAAGGTATTAATAGGTGATGCAATGCGTTTGCGACAAATTCTGCTTAACTTGGCTGGTAACGCTATTAAATTTACGAATTATGGGAAAGTAACGATTTCAGTAATTGTTGTGGGATTCAATAAAAATGGATTTTTATTGAAATTTATGGTTGAGGATACAGGTATCGGTATTTCTAAAAAAAATTCGAAACGCATTTTTGATGAGTTTACGCAGGCGGATGCATCTACTTCACGTCGTTTCGGTGGCACCGGGCTTGGCTTAGCCATCTGCAAAAGTTTAATAAAAATGATGGGGGGAGCGATTCAGCTGGAAAGTGAAGAAGGTAAAGGCAGTGTTTTTTATTTTTCAATTCGATTACAGGCAGCATCGGATATGCCAAAGCATGTTTCTTAGCAGGACACTGGAATGTTGATGTCGGGGTTGTTCTTCATACTTTGCACAGTAGCTAATATTTTAA
>JBIPME010000345.1:0-3186 GCA_044369275.1 Rhodoferax sp. | reverse complement strand
GGGTCGCGGTGCGGCGGCCTCGGCCTGCGTGCTGCTGTACTCCACGGGCGATGCCCCACGCCTGGGCGAGCTCGCCCGTGCGCGGCTCAAAGCCATGGCAGAAACCAGCGACGGCTTTGAAATTGCCAGGCGCGACCTGGAAATTCGCGGCCCCGGGGAATTTCTGGGTGCCCGCCAAAGCGGCGCTGCCATGCTGCGCTTTGCGAACCTAGAAACCGATACCGCCCTCTTAGAATGGGCCCGCCAAGAGGCCCCCAAAGTGCTAGAACACCAGCCCCAGCTGGCCGAAAAACATGTGCAACGCTGGCTGGGCGGCAAGGCCGACTTCCTCAAAGCCTAGCGCCAAAACGTGCACCCCACCAAAGCCCCGCGCAACCACCTCCGCTATGCACCCCCCTTCCCCGCACGCACCCACAGCCCCAACAGCCCCCATCCCGTTCAGCGCCATGCTCTTGGCCGCAGGCCGGGGCGAACGCATGCGCCCCTTGACAGACCACACGCCCAAACCCCTGCTGCCCGTGCACGGCAAGCCCCTGCTGCAATGGCATGTAGAGGCCTTGTGGCACCAAGGCTTGCGCCACGCGGTCATCAACACGGCTTGGCTAGGCACGCAGCTTGAAAGCCATTTTGGCGACACGTTCACCCCCCCTACACAGGCTGCGTCCGCGCAGGCGGCCCCCCTGCACATTGCGTACTCCCACGAGGGGCGTGACTTTGGCGGCGCACTCGAAACCGCAGGCGGCATCTGCCGCGCACTGCCCCTGCTCAACGATATTTTTTGGGTGCTGGCGGGCGACGTTTATGTGCCGGGCTTCCCCTTCTCAACAGCCCAGGTCCAAAGCTTCGCCAACAGTGCGCAACTGGCCCATATTTGGCTGGTGCCCAACCCACCGCACAACCCCCAAGGCGACTTTGGCTGGGACCCCAGCACGGGCTTGGCACGCAACATCGCGCCCGCTGCGCTGGCCCACACCGTGGCCCTGACGCGCAGCCAGGCGCCAGCGAACCCAAGCACTGCGCGCTACACCTACTCCACCATTGGGCTCTACCGCAAAAGCTTTTTTACTGCCCCTTGGTGCCCCATCGCCGCAGGCAACCCCCAGGGGGTGCAGGCCGCCCTAGCCCCTATGCTGCGTGCGGCTATGGACGCCAACCTGGTCGGCGCATCGCTTTACACTGGTGCTTGGACCGATGTTGGCACGCCTGAGCGCTTGGAACAGCTCAACGCCAGCCCCAAGCCGTACTAAGCAGCCTGTGCCAACTTTTACCTTGCTACCCAACTGAGGAACCCTATGACCCACACCCCCCCCTTTGCCGCACGCCGTGCCGAGTTGGCCCGCCGCATGGGCCCCGGCGGCATTGCCATCATCCCCACCGCGCCCGAGCAACAGCGCAACCGCGACAGCAACTTTTTGTTTCGCCCTGACAGCTACTTTTACTACCTCAGCGGCTTCACCGAACCCAAGGCCTGGCTGGTCATCACCAGCGAAGGCCACACCACCTTGTTTTGCCAACCCAAAGATCTAGAGCGCGAAATCTGGGACGGCATGCGACTAGGCCCCCAAGCCGCCCCGGCGGCCTTGGCGCTGGACGCCGCGTACAGCAGCGCCGAGTTGGAAACCCGCATGCCCGCCTTGCTCGATGGCCGCACGGCGGTCTGGTACCCCTTTGCCACGCACAAAGGGCTGGAGACCCGCATCGACGGCTGGCTCAACGGTTTGCGTGCCCGCATTCGCTACGGCAGCCTGTGCCCCGAGCAACAACGCGATGTCTGCGGCCCCTTGGACGAAATGCGCCTGATCAAAGACCCCGTAGAGCAAAACACCATGCGCCGCGCAGCACAAATCAGCGCCCAAGCCCACATCCGCGCCATGCAACGCTGCGCGGGCATGCTGCGCCAAGGACTCGATGTGCGCGAATACCACCTGGACGCCGAATTGCTGCACGAATTTCGCCGCCAAGGCTCGCAGCACCCCGCCTACGGCTCCATCGTGGCCGCAGGGGCGAATGCTTGCGTGCTGCACTACAGCGCAGACGCCGCCCCGGTGCGCGACGGCGAGCTGGTCTTAATCGATGCCGGCTGCGAACTCGACGGCTACGCCAGCGACATCACCCGCACCTTCCCCGCCAATGGCACCTTCAGCGGCCCCCAACGTGCGCTCTACGAACTGGTATTGGCCTCCCAAAAAGCCGCCATTGCCGCCACCCACGCCGGCGCACGCTTTACCGACCCGCACGACGCCACCGTGAAAGTGCTCTCGCAAGGCATGCTCGACCTGGGCTTGCTCGACAAAAACAAAGTCGGTGGACTCGACGACGTGGTTGAAAAACGCGCCTACTTCCAGTTCTACATGCACCGCACAGGCCACTGGCTGGGCATGGACGTGCACGACTGCGGCAGCTACACCGAACCCAGCGAACTCGGCCAAGCGCAAACCCGCCGCGACGCCCTCACCAACGAAGCCATCGTGAACCGCCCGCCCCGCATCTTGCGCCCAGGCATGGTGCTCACCATTGAGCCCGGCCTGTACGTGCGCCCCGGCCCCGATGTGCCCGAACCCTTTCACAACATCGGCATCCGCATCGAAGACGACGCCATCGTCACCCCCACCGGCTGCGAACTCATGAGCCGCGATGTCCCCGTCGAAATCGACGCCATCGAAGCGCTGATGCGCGCCTAACAATCCACGCCCCCAGACCCGCCCCACTGGCGAAAACGCGCAGGGGCGGGCTCAGAAGCCCGCAAAAATACAAGCCGACACAAGCCTCCATAACCCGCCACAAGCCGCTATAGCCCACATAGACAAACACAATTGGCCTTACTTTCAGCAATTAATTAGCATCAACCCTAAATTGTTCACACATTTAGCCAACAGGGATTCGGATGATTGCTAAAAATCTAAAAGAAAGCAAAACCATGGCCAACTTGGAAACCGCCTTTGCGGGGGAAGCCATGGCCTATATCAAATACTGCTACTTCGCCAAACTGGTGCGCCAAATGGGCGACCCGCAAACCGCGCTCTTATTCGAGGCCACGGCAGACCAAGAGTTTGTGCACGCATGCGCCCACCTCGAAATGCTCTACCCCAAAACAAGCATGACGCCGGCCACCCTCTTGCAAATCGCGATTGCGGCTGAAACCCATGACAGCATCGCCATGTACCCCGAGTTTCGCAACAAAGCCAA
>JBIPME010000279.1:0-3634 GCA_044369275.1 Rhodoferax sp. | reverse complement strand
CGCGGGGGTAAGTGAACATGGGGAAAACACCAGATAAGTTGAGGGGCAACATGCTTCACAATGGACGCATGCGCCTACAGCTTACGAATTCACCGATTGGGTTTCCACTCCGCGTAGCGGCTTCGTCCAACCACCCTTCATTCAACCCGGACTGCGCAAAAGCGCGCAGTCGGTTGACTTCACGTTTGGCGTTTATGTAGGTCTCCCTTGAACCTAGCAAATGCACTTCCACTTCTTGCGGCCCTTTGCACCTGTGCAGTAAATGCGAAAGACCTGTCATGCAAGAGCGAACTTCGCTTCGGTCAAGAAGGTGCCCTTCAAGTACAAGCCACTCTTCGTCGCGCAGGCTCAACCATCACCGGAATCGAGATGGAGAGCACCACCGTGGTCCACCCGACGACGACAGGTTACTCGTGCGGTGTTGAGTTCGATCAAGAACAAACCAACGTGAAGTGGGCAGCACTTGGCGAGATAACAAGAGTCTCAGGGTCAACTGACGACCCTGCCGAGAAGTCAGAGGTATCCATCAGGCGCACAGCACAGGGCTACTTGATTGACCCACGAGGCTTGTCGCAAATCACCTGCGGTGCACGGAGCCAATGGCCCGCAAGTATTCTTGTCCCGTTCCGCGGGTCAAGGTGCACTACGAAATACTGAGGAGCGATAACCTGTGGCACGCCAAACGACTAACGCGTAAGAACAGGCCTCGCGAAGCCACGGCCTGACCCGTTTGTTGGACGAGCCCGATTTTGAACGCTGCTTTTGCCCTACTGAAAACTTCTCTTT
Organism: Rhodoferax sp.; assembly: GCA_044369275.1. GTDB lineage: Bacteria > Pseudomonadota > Gammaproteobacteria > Burkholderiales > Burkholderiaceae_C > Allorhodoferax. The sequence goes on along the minus strand of JBIPME010000279.1, from coordinate 2,848 downwards.
TTTATACCTGCGCGATGCGGTTTGACGCAGCGCGTGCGCAACGCCAGCTTGGTGGCAAGGCCGATTCCGCAAGGTAATGGGGGCTTGTTGAACCCAAAATGAATGTTTTGCCAGACTAAAAAAGGCCCTCCGAAGTGAGCCTGTAGGTCTTGTCGTAAGCGCTGTTCTTCAAGCAGTTTTACGATGCGTTTTGTTAGCTGCTGGTTTGGCTACAGCCGCTTTGGCGGCTGCCCGTTTGACGGGCGGGATAACGCGCGAGGCGGCTGCTGTCGCTTCCACTTTTTTCATTTGCGTTTGTATGATTTCTTGCAATGCACCTGGCACGAAACGGGTCAAGATGTCGCGCATGAGTGGTTGATAGCCAACGCCATGGAAATGGGCAATGAGCTTGTATTGGTCGATTAATTGCTTGGGCAAACGGATGGAGATGGATTGCAAACCCAACGCCTCATCCAAGGCTAGGTGATGTGCAGTGTCAGCCACTGCAACATGTTCGGCGCTTGCACCCAATGCACGGCTGTCCCAAGCCTCAGCTGTGCTGTCAATTTTCGATGTGTTCACGATGCTCTTTCTAGAGTGTTGTTTTGCCTGTTAGCCGTGCCGACTGTAAATGTCGATCTCTGTTTGATTGGGGCTAAAGGCTGATTTAAGATGAATTATGTTTTCTATTTGTATATACACGATTTTTAGTAAACGACCTTTGTTTGTCAAGGCCAAAAACCACAACGTAGGTGGGTTTGTTTTGTGCTTCTCACGTGTATCGATCAGAAGCTTGCCAGCTTTATTGTAGAAGCATTGCTCTACTTCTTCGCGGGTTACTGAGTGCTTGGCACTCAGCTTCAAAAGCACATCGGGAGTAATTTTTAAATTTTCCATAGGCAGCAGCAATGGTTGCGAAGTGGTGTGATTGTAACCCTTTTGTATATACACCGGATAGCAAATCCAAGCATCTTAGAACAACTATATGCATCAGCCGCCCCCACCGCCCCCTACCCCCCCAAAATATCAATCAACCCGCCCCATAAGGCTAATAAAAGGCTGGTCCAGCATAGGCAACGTAATGGCGATACCCAGCAGGCCTGCGACCAAGGTGGCGGGGAAGCCTACGGAGAAGATGTTGATTTGCGGGGCCACGCGGGAGACGAAGCCCATGGCGAGGTTGACGAACAAGAGCATGCCTATCATGGGCATGGCGATCCACAGGGCGCTTGCGAACAGGTCGGTGCCTAGGTGAAAGAGCTTCATTTGGTCCAGCGTTTTGAGGATGCTTTGCTCAATGGGGAAGGCTTGGATGCTTTTGTTAACCGCCATCAGGACCATGATGTGGCCGTTCATGACCACGAAAAGCAGCGAGCCCATTTGGCCAAAGAAGCGGGCCACCGCGCTGGACTGGGAGCCCAAGGTGGGGTCAAAAAAGGCGGCGAAGTTCAGGCCCATTTGAAAGCCGATGACCTCGCCTGCCAGCTCCACTGCGGCAAAGACTACGCGCACCGCAAAGCCAATGGACAAGCCTACGCCAATTTGTTGCAGCAACACGCCCAAGACTTGGGGGTCGTCAAAGGCAATGGTGCGCGTGACACTGGTGTCGGCCTGGGTGGCCAAGGCCACGAAGAAGGCCAGCGCTACTTTGGCACGCATGGGGAATGCGCGTGACGAGAAGATGGGGGCCGATGTGAACATGGCCAAGGTGCGGATGAAGGGCCAAAAGATGGGGGAGACCCATGCCGCAATTTGTGCCTCAGAAATTGAAATCACCGCTGTCCCCGCGCTGCTCAGAGCACCGTGCTCGGTATGGCTTCAATGGTGCGCCGGATGTACTCCACCAGCATGGTGAGCATCCACGGCCCGGCCACGGCGAATACCGCCACTACGGCCAGCAGCTTGGGCACGAAGGCCAAGGTGGATTCGTTGATTTGCGTGACCGCCTGAAACAGGCTGACCAAGAGCCCCACCAGCAGCGCCACCCCGAGGATGGGGGCCGATACCATGATGAGCATGAGCAAGGCGTCTTGCCCCATTTTGAGTACCATTTGTGCGTCCATGAGAGCTCTCCTGTGTTGTGGCTTGCGGGTGGTTTAAGCGGTGTGCGTGGTAGCGTTGGCGGTGCCGTGAGCGTTCACTGCGCATGAGGGGCGCATGGGTTGTGCGTTGGCGCTCCATCGCTTGAAGCGGGAGGCCGCCCGCAGGGCTTGGGGGCAGGTCATGTGACAAAGCTGGCAGCGAGCGAACCGACCAGGAGGTTCCAGCCATCGGCGAGCACGAAGAGCATGAGTTTGAACGGCAGCGCCACCAAGACGGGCGAGAGCATCATCATGCCCAAGGACATGAGCACGCTGGAGACGACGATGTCGATGACCAAGAACGGTATGAAGATCATGAAGCCGATTTGGAAGGCGGACTTGAGTTCGCTGATGACAAAGGCGGGAATCAGGACGCGCATGGGGGCGGTTTCTGCCGTGACTTCGCTGGGCAGTTTGGCCAATTTGGCAAAGAGCATGAAGTCGGCCTGGCGGGTTTGTTTGAGCATGAAGCCGCGCACCGGCACTTGGGCTTTGTCGACGGCTTGCTCGAAGCTGATGATGTTGGTGGTGTAGGGGACGTAGGCCTCTTCGTAGACCCGGTCTAAGGTGGGCCCCATGACGAACAGTGTCAAGAACATGGACAGGCCGATCACCACTTGGTTGGGCGGTGCCGATTGCGTGCCCAGCGCTTGGCGCAGCAAGGACAGCACGATCACGATGCGGGTAAAGCCGGTCATCATGAGCAGCATGGCGGGCAAAAACGACAGCGCCGTGAAGAACAGCAGGGTTTGGATGGGCACGGAGTAGCTGTTGCCACCCGAGCCTGT
>JBIPME010000278.1:0-3636 GCA_044369275.1 Rhodoferax sp. | reverse complement strand
GGGGGCATGAACACGCTCAACGCGCTGGGCTATTTGCTGGGTGCGCTGCTCATGCCCTACGGCTTGGCGCGTTTTGGGGCCTCGCGTTTGCTGTGGGTGGGTGCGTTCGCAGCCAGTGGTTTTATGCTGGCCAGTGGTTTTTTCACCGCGACCGGTATTTTGCTGGTGCAGCGTTTTGGGGCGGGTCTGGCCAGTGCCGTGGTGTTTGTGGCAGGCGGGCTGCTGGCAGCGCGCTTGGGCGCGCGCGACGCGCGGCGCATGGGCCTGCTGCTGGGCATTTACTACGGCGGCACGGGGCTGGGCATTATGGCCGCCAGCGCGCTGGTGCCTTGGTTGTTGCAGCGCACCGCCCACCTGGCCCACGGCTGGAGCTGGGCTTGGTGGAGCTTGGGCCTGCTGTGCCTGTGCGCCAGCGCCATGCTGGTGTGGCCTGCGCGGGCCATGGCGGCTTGGGCGCCTGCGCCTGCAAGCGGGGCGCAGGCCGCGCCTTTTCACTACAAGCCCTTGGGCTTTGCCTTGGCGGGTTATTGCTTTTTTGGTGTGGGCTACATCGGCTACATGACTTTTGTGATCGCTTTGCTCAAAGAGCTGGGGCGCTCGGGCCTTGAAATTAGCCTGTTTTACGGGGCGCTGGGCTTGGCGGTGTTGTGTTCCTCGCGCATTTGGGCCGGCTTGTTGGACCGCTACCGTGACGGGCGCGCACTGGCCCTGCTCAACGGCTTGCTGGCCCTGGCCACCGTGTTGCCCGTGGTCACGCGGGCTTGGCCGCTGGTGCTGCTGTCTGGCGTGGTGTTTGGCGGTGTTTTCCTGTCCGTGGTCGCCTCCACCACGGCCTTGGTGCGCCACAACCTGCCACCCGCCGCTTGGGCCGCGGGCATCAGCGCATTCACGGCGGTGTTTGCCGCCGGCCAAGTGATTGGCCCCACGGTGGTGGGTTGGATTGCGGACGGCCCCGGTGGCCTAGAGCGTGGCCTGCTGTTCTCCGCGATTGCACTTTTTATAGGCTCGGCTTTGGCTTTGCAGCAAAAAAGATTGGCTACAAGTTAAGCGCTGTTGCAAGCGAAAGATCTTGGAAGAACGCATAAAAACGACTCAAACCGCCAGGACGTAAATTTAGGCAATTACAATGCGCCTTCATCAAATTGCATAGCACTCAGAAAGAAACCCATGGATTTTTTAACATCGCTCGACTACTCCGCCATTTTAAAAATTATAGGAATCGACATCATGTTAGGCGTTGACAACGCCATCGTTATCGCCTTGGCTTGCGCCACCCTGCCCACCCATATGCGCTCGCGGGCCATTCTGTATGGCACCGCAGGGGCCGTGGGGCTGCGTGCTATTTTGCTGTTTTTTGCAGGCATGCTCATGGGCCTGCATTGGATTAAATTGATTGCAGGGGCTTACCTGCTGTACATTGGCTACAAGCTTTTGGCCGAAAGCGACGACGAACACAAGATCGAAGGTGCCTCGAATATTTCGGGGGCCATCAAAACCATCATCGTTGCAGACTTCATGATGAGTTTGGACAACGTACTGGCCGTGGCTGGTGCGGCGCAAAGCGCAGGGGCACACAGCAACGCCTATGCGATTGCAGGCATTATTTTCTCGATACCTATCATCATTTTTGGTGCCCAAGGCATTATGAAACTCATGGACCGCTTCCCCCTCATTATCTGGGTGGGTGCAGGCCTGTTGGGCTGGGTTGGCGCAGAGATGATGATCTCCGACCCGGTCTCTCAAGGTGTGGTTGACGCTTTGCACGTCTGGCTTGGTGACATGACCCACTTGACCGTGAAAATCACCGGATTTGTGGTCGTGATCTTCGGCGTGCTGGTCGCCCGACGCATGGCCAAAGGCGAAGTCCAGGTTCCCTAAAGCACCGCTATCAACCACCGTTATAAACCACCGCTAAGCCAGCGCCACCCCAGCTCCACAAGGCCACGCAGTCCAACAAACGGTGGCCCGCACACACATGAACATCACCGTCATAGGCCAACCCCAGCCCAACCCCGCGCAGGCCGCGCAGCCCACACAAGCCACGCAGCCCACGCAGGTCTTGGCCGCAGACAGCGCCCTTGCACTCCATGCAGCCCCGCCTGCAACCGCCTCTTTGCGCATGCCTGTGGCCTTGACCGCATCGCAGGCGCAGCTGGTGCAGCAGCAGTTGGACGCGCTGGACTTTGTCAACATGCAGGCCCGCGAAGTGGCCCAGCTAGGCAGCCAGGCTGAGCTGGCTTTGCACCGCACCTTGGACGGCTTTTTGTCCAAAATTGACAGCTTTGACAACCCCAGGCTGTTCAAGCTTTTCTCCGAGCTCAAAGACAAAGTCGACCAAGAAGACTTACCCGCTTTGGCCGACCGCATTCTCAATGGCAAACCCGGCGCTTGGGACCAGTTCAAAAGCTTTTTCTCCAAACAAGCGCTCAGCAAAGCGCTGGACCAGGCTTGGACCGAGACGCGCCGACTGGCGGCAGGCAAAACCAAAACATTGGTCGATTTGGTGACTCGCATGCAAAAAGAACTCCAAGACGAGCAAAAAAAGCTAGAAGCTGAAATTAAAAACCTAGAGCAGCTCAAAGAGGCCTACCGCGCGCGTTACGACGACTTTGTCATGGCCGTCGCCCTGAGTGCGAGCCTGCTAGAGCATGCGCGCACGCAGGTCAACGCCTGGGTGCAGGCCGCAGCACAAGGCCAGCCCACACCCGCCATCGATTTACCCGAGTTGCAAGACAAGCTCCAGTCGCTGGAAAGCCGGGCCTTGGCACTCGAAGGGGTGCTCACGCGCCTTCCGGCAGACCAACTCGTCATCCGCCAACTGCAAAATGCCGGCATTACCACCTTGCAAGAAACCACCACCACCGCAGCCAGCCGATTTGCCAGCATCAAAATGACGCTGCTCACCCTGCACGGCGCACTCGCCACCAAGGGCGTGCAAAAGCTGGCGGAACAAGGTGCCGCACTGGATGCCAATTTGATGCAAATCCGCGGCCAACTCATGCGCGATGTCGTTCACAGCGCCGCCAATGCGCCCGGCGACAACCGCCTAGCGCAGGCCCAGCAACTGCGCGGCATTGTGGACGAAACCCGTGCCTTGGTAGACATCGCAGAAGCCGCCCGCCAAAGCAACCAAGACAAATTTGCACAAGCGCGCACCCTGTTCATGGAATCAAGGCAAGAGATATTGCGCCTAGGCCAACAAATTCGCCCTGACCATGCACTGCCCAGCTAAGCCACCTACTACGCTACGCCCAAAGCACGCACGGTCCAAGCGCAAAAACACACGATCAGGCATGGTTTTTGAAATGAAATAATACGGGGAGGCGTCTGCCTGCGTTCACCCCCACTTTAGATGCATTTTTTTAAGGAGCTCAACCTATGGCACTACAAGCACTCTCCCTCATCAAACCCGGTGAAACCGCACCCAAGCTGTCTCTGAACCTGGCCAAACCCGCACGCTTTAGCGTCGAGCTGTACTGGGATTCGACACACGATTTGGACGGCCACGCGCTCTTGGCCACCAACGCCGGTGCGGGTGCCAAGATCAGCAGCTTTGACCAGGTACTGAGCACCTACAACTGCAAAAAAACCAACCCCAATGGCACCCTCCCCGCCCATGCCGATGGCTCATTTTCC
>JBIPME010000276.1:0-3648 GCA_044369275.1 Rhodoferax sp. | reverse complement strand
GTTCGCGTACAACGGCAGCACCATGAATGGCAAGTAGACATAGGTCATACCCACCAGCATGGAGATGTTGGTGTAGAGCATAGGATAGGGCTCGCTGATCACGCCCAGCGCCATGAGCACCTGGTTGATAACGCCCTGGTCTGCCAACAGGCCTTTCCAAGCGTAGACGCGCAGCAAAAAAGACGTCCAAAAGGGCAGCATCACCATCATCAGCAAGGCGGGGCGCACGCTAGGCGCAGAACGGGCGATAAAGTAGGCAAAGGGGTAGCCTAGCAACAGGCAGATCACCGCAGTGCAAAACGCGTAAACAAGGGAGCGCACATAGGCTTCAACGTAGAGCGTTTTAAACAGCTGGCCGCTATCGCCATCGCGAAAAATAGACCAGTAGTTTTCGTACTTGAGGTGCAAAACGCCGGTTTGCGCGTCCCAAATCGGCTTAAAGGGATGGATGTCCGAACCCATGTCCACAAAGCTGATGTAAAACAAAATGAAGAACGGCAAGAGGAAAAAAACCAGTAACCAAGCGTAGGGCACGCCGATCACAAAACGACGCCCAAAGAGTGTTGGAGTTTGCATGGGTAACTCCTTTTATGAACGCAGCACTACCGCAGCACGGTCGCCCCACCAGAAGTACACATGGTCATCCCAGGTGATGTCGCTTCCGTCATGGCGCGAGGTGTTGGCTTGCGTCACCTTGATGCGGCTGCCATCGTTTGCCAGAACGATGTAGGTGTTGTAAGAGCCAAAGTAAGCAATTTCTTTGACCTTGCCGGTAAACAGATTGGTCGCAATGGCGGGCTTGGTTTTGCTAATTTCCATTTTTTCGGGGCGCACCGCCACGGCCACGGGCATGTAGAGCGCGCCACTGACGCCGTGGCCCACCGTGATTTCACCCAGGGCGGTGGTTACCGCGCAGTGGTCGTGCTCATCGACGCTGATTTTGCCTTCAAACAGGTTCACATTGCCAATGAAGTCCGCCACAAAGCGGTTGGCGGGATGCTCGTACACCTCTTCAGGCGAGCCTACTTGCAGCACTTGGCCCTTGCTCATCACGGCGATGCGGTTGGCCATGGTCATGGCTTCTTCTTGGTCGTGGGTCACCATCACGCAGGTAACGCCTACTTTTTCAATGATGTTGACCAGCTCAAATTGGGTCTGCTCGCGCAGTTTTTTATCCAAAGCGCCCAGGGGTTCGTCCAGCAGAAGCAATTTGGGGCGCTTGGCCAAGCTGCGCGCCAAGGCCACCCTTTGCTGCTGTCCGCCAGAGAGTTGGTGGGGCTTGCGTTTGGCAAATTTTCCGAGCTGCACCAAGTCCAGCATTTCTCCGACACGCTGTTTGATTTCGTCGCGGGGCAGGCCTTCGCGTTTGAGGCCAAAGGCAACGTTTTCCCAAATGTCCAGGTGCGGAAACAGGGCGTAGGACTGGAACATCATGTTGATGGGGCGGTCATAGGGGGCCATTTTGGCCACGTCTTCACCGCCCAACAAAATCCGCCCCGAGGTGGGGGACTCAAAGCCCGCCAGCATGCGCAACAAGGTGGATTTGCCACAACCTGAACTGCCCAGCAGTGCAAAAATCTCGCCCTGCGCAATGGACAACGACACCTCGTCTACCGCGACGGCTTCATCAAATCGTTTTACCAGCTTTTGCGTGACCAAATAGTCATTCTTTTTCATGTTCTCCGCCATATTTTTCCTTTTTATCAACCTATGTTCGCAGGGCCTTAGGTGCTGCCACGTAACCCTCAAAGTAACCCTCAAAGTAACCCTCAAAGTAACCACCAAAGCAAGCACCAAAGTGGCCACAAAAAAGGGCTGCCTAATACTTTGCGGTATCAACAGCCCTTGGTATTAATAACTCTTGGTATTAACAACTCTTTGCACTAACAGCGCTTGAATTACGCCATTTCCAGTTACTTGCCTTTTTTGAACGCGGTGTAAGCGTTGGCAATCGCCTCGCGGCCTTCATTGGTGAATTTGCCGGGCGCCACCATTTTGGCAGCAAAGTCAGCGTCTACGAAGATGGTTTTATTGCCCGAGACTTCGGGTTTCATTTTTTCCAGCGCTGCTTTGTTGCCCGTAGGGTAATGCAGCTCGTCTGACATTTTGGCCCCGTTTTCGGCGCGCAGATAAAAGTCGATGAATGCATGGGCATTGTTGGGGTGCTTGGCGTCTTTGGTGATCGCCATGGTGTCATAAAAAATCAAAGCGCCTGTGGAGGGCAACAAGGCCTCGATCACGTCCTTAGACCCGTTGTCTTTAGAGCGGCCCGCAGCAATGTTGATATCACCCGACCAAGCCAATGCAACGCAGGCCTTGCCGCCAGCGATGTCATCGATCATGGTGGCGCTGAAAATGCGGACGTCTTTGCGCACTTTGGACAGCATGTCCGAGGCCGCTTTGTAGTCTGCGGGGTCGTTGGAGTAGGCGTCTTTGCCGATGTAATGCAGGGCCGCTGGAATCACCTCGGTGGGTGAGTCCAAATAGGCAATGCCGCACGACTTGAGTTTAGAGGTGTACTCAGGCTTGAATACCAAGTCCCACACATTCTCTGGCATGGGTGTTTTGCCCAAGGCTTTCTCGACTTTGGTGCGGTTGATACCTACCGTGGTAAAGCCCCAAGCCCAGGGGACCAAGTGTTTGTTATCAGGATCGGCCTTGTTCAAACCTTGCATCACAGTGGGGTCAAGGTTTGCATAGTTTTTAATTTTTTGCTTGTCCAAGGGCTGGAAAAACCCTGCCTCGGTTTGCGCGGGGCTGAACGTGGTGCCCGGCACAACGATGTCGTAACCCGTGTTGCCTGCAATGAGTTTGGCGTTCAAAGCTTCGTTGGTTTCAAAGGTGTCGTAGTTGACTTTGATGCCCGTTTCTTTTTCAAACGCTGCAATCATGCCTTCGGGCACATAGTCGGGCCAGTTGTAGATGTTGAGCAGTTTTTCTTCGACTGCCACCACGGGCGCTGGCGCACTCGCGGCGGGCTGGGGCACGGCGGGAGCCTCTGGTTTTTTTCCACACGCCACTAGCATCAGACTGGCCAGCGCACACGACAACAGGGGTTTATTCATATCGCAAAATCTCCGTTACAAATTAAAAAGTGAGACCACGGCGAATATTATGATCCAGACGCCAACGCACAGAGCGCAAAACCTAAGACCAAGCGCCTAAGAATGCAGCCCCTCTTGGCGCAACTCAGCCAGCGTTAAGTCCAGGCATTGCACAATCAGGCCCATCAACTCGTCGATTTGCGCATGCGTCATGGTCAAGGGGGGCGCAATAATCATGCGCTCACCCACGGCCCGCATGATCAGCCCGTTGGTAAAGCAGTGTTTGCGGCAACGCATGCCGACCGACACCTCTGGCGCAAATTTTTCCTTGGTTTCTTTGTTTTTAACCAGCACCATGCCCCCCACAAAACCGCAGGTCTGGGCTTCACCGACCAAGGGGTGTTGGGCCAGTTCTGCAAAACGCGCGGCCAAGTAGGGGCCTACATCGTCGCGCACACGGCCCACCAAGTTTTCGCGCTCGATGATTTCAATATTGGCCAAGGCCACGGCGCAGGCAACCGGGTGGCCGCTGTAGGTGTAGCCATGGGCGAACTCGCCACCATGCGCGATCAACACATCGGCCACACGGTTGCCTACCATCACC